>CAIJPE010000305.1 GCA_903822435.1 uncultured beta proteobacterium
GATCTTGCTGCGGTAGTCGAAACCCACCGGGCGGAAGAACAGCGCCCACAGCACGGCCAGCATGGCCCAGTAGAAGCCGCTGAAGGCGGTGGCGTAGACCAGCGGCCAGGCCGCGAAGATGGCACCGCCGCCGGTGATGAACCAGACCTGGTTGCCGTCCCAGTGCGGGCCGACGGTGTTGATGACGACGCGGCGTTCCACATCGCCCTTGCCGACGAAGGGCAACAAGGTGCCCACGCCCATGTCGTGGCCGTCCATGATGGCAAAGCCGACCAGCAGCACGCCCACGAGCAGCCACCAGATCACCTTGAGGGTTGGGTAGTCAAGCATCGTCATTCCTTCAGGCGTGTGCCGGTTCGAACTGGTAGCGACCGGTGCCCAAAGACCCCGGCCCTTGCTTGGCGAACTTCTGCATGAGGAACTCCTCGACCACGAGCAGCACCGTGTAGAAGCCGACGAAGCCAGCCAGCGAGCCGTACAGGCTGTTCACCGTCAACGTGGACACGCTCAGGTGCGTGGGCAGCACGCCGTAGATGGTCCACGGCTGGCGGCCATACTCGGCCACCACCCAGCCCAGTTCGCAGGCGATCCAGGGTGCGGGCAGCATCCACAGCGCCCACTTCAGCAGCCAGCGCTTCTGCGTGCAGGCGCTCTTCAGCGTGCTCCAGAACGACAGGCCGAACAGCAGCAGCATGGACATGCCCAGTCCAACCATGATGCGGAAGCTCCAGAACATCGGCGTCACGCGCGGCACGGTGTCGTTCATGGCCTGGGTGATGATCTCGGGCGTGGCGGTGCGCACATCGAAGACGTACTTCTTAAGCAGCAGGCCGAAGCCGAGATCGGCCTTGTGCCGCTCGAAGGTTTCCTTGGCCGCCGCGTCGTCGCGATGCTTGCGCAGGGTCTCCAGCGCCGTGACGGCGACGATGCCGCTCTCGATGCGCAAGCGGTTCTTGGCCTTGATCTCGCGGATGCCCGGGATCTCCTTGCTGACCGAGCGCGTGCCGATCACGCCCATCACCCAGGGGATCTCGAAGGCCCAGTCGTTGCGCTGCGCGGCTTCGTTGGGCCAGGCCACCACGTTGAAGTGGGCCGGCGCAGGTTCGGTCTCCCACATCGCCTCGATGGCGGCCATCTTCGTCTGCTGCGCCTCGCCCACGGTGTAGCCTGACTCGTCGCCGAGCACGATGACACTGGCAACGCTGGCCAGCCCGAAGGCCGAAGCGACACGGAAGCTGCGCTTGGCGAACTCGATGTCACGGCCCTTGAGCAGGTACCAGCTGGAGATGGACAGCACGAACATCGCCCCGGTGGCATAGCCGGCCGACACCGTGTGGACGAACTTGGCCTGCGCGTCGGGGTTGAAGACCACGGACCAGAAGTCGGTCATCTCCATGCGCATGGTCTGGTAGCTGAACTCGGCGCCCACCGGGTTCTGCATCCAGCCGTTGGCGATCAGGATCCACAGCGCGCTGAGGTTCGTGCCGACGGCCATCAGCATCGTCACCATCAGGTGCTGGGTCTTGCTCAGGCGGTCCCAGCCGAAGAAGAACACGCCGATGAAGGTGCTTTCGAGGAAGAAGGCCATCAGCCCTTCGATGGCCAGCGGCGCGCCGAAGATGTCGCCGACGTAGTGCGAGTAATAGGCCCAGTTGGTGCCGAACTGGAATTCCAGCGTGATACCCGTGGTCACGCCCAGCGCGAAGTTGATGCCGAAGAGCTTGCCCCAGAAGCGCGTCATGTCCTTCCAGATGACGTTGCCGGTCATCACGTAGACGCTCTCCATGATGACGAGCAGCCAGACCATGCCCAGCGTCAGCGGCACGAAGAGGAAGTGGTAGAGCGCCGTCGCTGCAAACTGCAGGCGCGACAAGTCGACGAGTTGTTCGGAGATCACTTCGGGGTTCCTGATGAACTGGCGTTTGAAGGAATGGGCACCAACAGGTGCGCGGCTGTCTGTTCGGTGCCGGCATCCATGGCATGGTCCCGGACCAGGAACCACCACAGCCCGGCCAGCGCCGCCAGCTTCACGGCGATGGCCGTGGCCAGGTGGCGGGTGAGGCGGCGGTCCAGGGGGCGGTCCATCGGGTGCATGGGGGGGGCCTGCGGCAGCGCTTACGGCGCGCGCTTCAAGGTCATCGCGCCGCGGATCT
The DNA here is from genome assembly GCA_903822435.1 of uncultured beta proteobacterium. Lineage (GTDB taxonomy): Bacteria > Pseudomonadota > Gammaproteobacteria > Burkholderiales > Burkholderiaceae_C > Rubrivivax. The sequence continues at coordinate 2,154 of CAIJPE010000305.1, forward strand.
GGCCCAGGCTGTAGCCCACGGCCCGGTCGTCGGGATACAGCGCTTTCAAGCGCTCGGCCACACCCGGCGCGAGCTGATCTGCAGGGCCGTGGCAGCTCAGGCAAAGGCCCTGGGTGGGCAAGGCGCGCATGTAGCGCTGCAGCGGCTTGCCGTCGACGGTTTGAACGGTCGCCCGCTCCAGGCTGGCTGGCGCTTCCCCGGCTGCCGCGCGACGGTCGAAGTCCTCCAGCGTCTCGCGCTCCCAGGCGTCGGGCACGGCCTTGGGGTTGCGATTGCGCAGGCTGACGCGGCGAACCTGCCAACCCGACTGCTCGGACGCCGCCTTGGCCATCCTGGGGGCGGTGTCCTGGCAGACGGTGACGGCATCGGCGGCGCTGGACTTGGCAATGGCGTCGGTCAGCACTTGCAGCAGCTTGGGCGGAACGGCCGTGGCCACCGCGCGAGCGTCTGCCATCCAGGGCTCATCGGCGGCCAGCGCGCCCTGGCCATTCAGCAGCGTCGTCAGCGCCAGGCAAAGGCTGCTCAGCGTCTTGAAATTCTTCATGGGGCTGGTCCCGAATCAGGGGTGAAAGTGCCGCAGCCGAGAGGGCATTTGGCAGGCGCCAATGTCGCGCCACACCCTCCTTACTCCAAGAACCGTGCCCGCTTTGCTTTGAAGGGCAACGCGGCGCGCAGATCTCCTGCAAATGGCAGCGCTGTACGTGGGTATCGGCCCCTTCAGAGCCAACCGAACTGCCCGAATTCAGCGTTGTACGCACACTGCCATGTTCGCCGCCATGTCGTGTTGTTTGGCAGCTTGGCAGTCAGCGGTCGCCGCCGTGGCAGCGACACATTCAAGCGATGTCGCGCGCCACAGGTCCCGGTCTGCTGGGTGAAGTTCAGTCTTGCCGTGCCAGGAACACGAAACTGCCATGGCGTGCAGGCCTTGGCAGAAGACTTGCAATGAACAGGGTGCGGCTCTGACGCTGGCAGTGATGCGGCGGGGGTGCGCAACGCTGATCAAAGGCTCCCCATGTCATCCGCACCGCAATTGTCACCGGCTCCTGGCACCACCGACGCCGAAGCCAAAGAGCAGACCGTCTGGCTCTACCAGGCCCAGCAGAAGATCTATCCGCGTTCGGTGACGGGCGTGTTCGTCGCCTGGCGCTGGGCCTTCGTGTGGCTGACCCAGTTGGCCTTCTACGGCACGCCTTGGCTGTTGTGGAACAACCGCCAGGCGGTGCTGTTCGACCTGGGCTCACGGCGCTTCTACATCTTCGGCCTGGTGCTCTACCCGCAGGACCTCATCTACATGACGGCGCTGCTGATCATCTCGGCCTACGCACTGTTCCTCTTCACCGCCGTCGCTGGGCGGCTGTGGTGCGGCTATGCCTGCCCGCAGACGGTCTATACCGAGATGTTCATGTGGGTCGAGCGCAAGTTCCAGGGCGACCGTGCAACGCGCATGAAGCTGGACGCCGGCCCCTGGAACTTCAACCGCCTGCGCCGCACCGGCGGCAAGCACCTGGCGTGGATCGCCATCGGTCTCTGGACCGGCTTCACCTTCGTCGGCTACTTCACACCCATCCACAGCCTGGCTGCCGGCGTGGCCACGCTGGGCCTGGGCCCCTGGGAATCCTTCTGGGTGCTGTTCTACGGCTTCGCCACCTACGGCAATGCCGGCTTCATGCGTGAGCAGGTCTGCAAGTACATGTGCCCGTATGCGCGCTTCCAGAGTGCGATGCTGGACAAGGACACGCTCATCGTCACCTACGACACCGCCCGCGGCGAACCGCGCGGTTCGCGCTCGAAGAAGGCCGACCCGGCGCAGCTCGGACTGGGTGCCTGCGTGGACTGCAACCTGTGTGTGCAGGTCTGCCCCACCGGCATCGACATCCGCAAGGGCCTGCAGTACGAATGCATCGGCTGCGCGGCGTGCATCGATGTCTGTGACGAGGTGATGGTGAAGATGAACTACCCGAAGGGCCTGGTGCGCTACGACACGCAGAACGGCCTGGCCCAGCACCTGACGCGCAGCCAGCGCCTGCGCCGCATCTTCAGGCCGCGGGTGCTGGTCTACACAGCGGTGCTCTTCCTGATCGTCTCTGCGCTGGCCACCAGCATCGCCTTGCGTTCACCCTTCAAGGTGGACGTGGTGCGCGACCGGTCGACACTGGCGCGCCAGGTAGAGGATGGCGAGGTCGAGAACGTCTACCGCCTGCAGATCATGAACGCCACCGAGATGACGCAGCACTACCGCATCACCGCAGATGGACTCCCCGGCCTGCGCGTCAGCGAGGCTCAATCCGTGACGGTCGCACCCACTGAGTCGCGCTGGCTGGCCGTCACCTTGCGTGTGCCGTTCGAGACCGCCACGAAGACGCCAGCGGGCGCCCACGAGGTGCACTTCAAGATCGAACGCGAGGCGCAAGGCAGCGACCCCGCACGCACCCTGCGCGAGAAATCCACCTTCGTGCTGCCACGCTGAGGCTGTTGGCAGCAGACCTGTTCTTCAAGGAGACCCGACATGGCAGAAGACATCCAGACCGTGCGCCTGACGCAGGTGCAGGACTATCAGTTCGATGTGGACTTCGGGACGCCCGGCCCTGCCCTGCGCGCCGACGAACCCGCGCCGCTGGGCCAGGGGCTGGGCCCGTCACCCGTGCAGCTGCTCGCAGCGGCGGTGGGCAACTGTCTCAGCGCGTCGCTGCTGTTTGCCTTGCGCAAGTTCAAGCAAGTGCCCGAACCGCTGGCCTGCACCGTGCAGGCGAACGTCGGCCGCAATGCAGAAGGCCGCCTGCGCGTACTGGGTCTGACAGCCAGGCTGACGCTGGGCGTGCCGGCCACCGCCATCGAACACCTGGACCGGGTGCTGGGCGGCTTCGAGAGCTATTGCACCGTGACGCAGAGCGTCAGCCCGGCGATTCCCGTCGTGGTCGAGGTGTTCGATGCGCTCGGAACGCGGTTGAAATGAATCAGCGGAGCCGCAGCCGCCAGCGCGTCGGCAGGTGTCGCTGTCTCCGCCTCGTCCGCCCAGTCCTGCAGCTGTCCGCCTGTCTCGAGCGTCAGGTGGACCCTGCCATCCGGCCCCGCGCTCAGGCCGAGGAGGCGAGTGCCCAGCCGCACCCGCGTGCGGCTCAGCCGTGCGCGCAGTGCGTCAGTCAGGCGGGCGGTACCGCCAACCAAGCGCATCGACGGCGGTTGCTGCGCGAAACCGGTGGCATGGCGACGCACGGCCAGCGAGGCCCACTCGACCAGTGCAGCGCCCTGGTCCTGCTGTTCGAACAGCGGCAAGCCCAGCGCGCACAGCCAATCGGCCAGGCGCTCGTTGATGCCTGGCAAGACCCAGGCGGGGCCGAGATCGAAGTGGTGGGCGCCGTCTTCGTTGGGCCAGGCCAGGATGCGTCCACCGATGCGCGCGCAGGCCTCGACGATCATCACATTCAGCCCCGCCAGCTCCAGCACGTTTGCGGCCACGAGGCCTGAAAAGCCTGCTCCGACAACGGCGATCGACGCAAGTGCAGATCCGTCGCATCGATGCTCGTGAACATTCATGGGCAAGGCCTTGTCAGCGCGCTCGCCCTGGTGCCTTGAATCGTCGCGCATCAGCGCGGGTCGCACGCAACCCGCTGCCACCCGGCAAGGCCCTGATGCAACGCGCTGCACACAGGAAAGAAAAGCTGCCACGCCTCTGGCAGTCGCTTGGCAGTTTCCTGGCCAATGTGGCAGCTTCCAGCGCTCCCTACAGGCCGAAGCCGCAACGTTGTCGCTCTAAGAACGTATCCGTAAATAGTACACTACGCTTCCGAGCCGCACAGTGCGCGGCGTCGGAGCGGACGGATGGCGACCAAGCGAGTTGAATCGTGGGTAGTGACGGACGACTTCTGGGC
>CAIJPE010000306.1 GCA_903822435.1 uncultured beta proteobacterium
GCGCCGATAGCGCACCTTGTCCTTGCGCAGCCACTCGACATTGGCCGCAAAGTCGCCTACCGGAAAGTAGAACGTCCGGACCATGTGGAAGTCCTTGCGGCGGATCGCCTTGTTCTCCTGCACCGGCCACGGGTTGTCGTTCTCGCCGACGAGCGCCAGCACGCCGCGCGGCGAGACGATTTCCATGCCCAGGCTGCGCGCTGCATGGGCGCCGCTGCACTCGACGATGAGGCGGAACTTCCTGGAAGCGTCGCCCACCGGATGTCGCTTCGCGCCGAAGGACTCGGCCAGCTGCAGCCGTTCTTCCTTGAGGTCGGCCACGTGGATGTCGCCGTAGCCCAGGTTCTGCAGCGCGATGATGCCGCCCAGCCCCACCGGCCCGGCGCCGGTCACGAGCACCGGACCCGGTTCGGCCGGAGGTGCCAGGCGCATCACGAAGCGGATGGCATGCGCCGTGGTGCCGATGGTGTCGAGCAGCAGGGGCGCGAGGTCGTCCTCGATGTCTTCGGGCACCGGCAGCAGGCATTGCTCAGGCACCGCCAGGTACTCGGCGTAGCCGCCGGGCTTGTCCCATCCCATCAGCAACGAGACGGTCTGGCACATGTGCGTGTCGCCGATCGCGCAGCTGCTGCAATGGCCGCAGAAGACCGGGATGTAGACCAGGCTGCGCTGGCCGTGCAGGCGGTGGCCAGGCTGCTCGACGACACCGAAGATCTCATGCCCCGGCGTCACCTTCGCACCCTTGACCCAGGGCTTGGCGTCGGAACCGCAGAGGGCCGTGCGCTTCACGCGCAGCAGCACCTCGCCCGCCTCGGGCCTGGGCAGCGCGGTCTCGGCCAGGGTGATGCGGCGTTCGCCGGGAAAGACGGCTGTCTGCATGGTGTTCATCCCTTGACGGCGCCCAGCGCCAGGCCATCGACCAGGCGGCGCTGCACGATGAAGGCCATCACCAGCGGCGGCAGCGCGATCAGCGTCGCGGCGGCCATCAGGGCGCCCCAGTATGTGGCGCCTTCGCCGATGAAGTTGAAGGAAGCCGCGATCAGCGTCTTGGTGTCGCCATTGGCGAGCACCAGCGCGAAGAGGAAGTAGTTCCAGGAGAAGACGAAGGCCAGGATGGCCGAGACCACCAGCCCCGGCATGACCAGCGGCAACGCGATGCGCACCAGGATGCGCGGCACGCCGCAGCCGTCGACCTGCGCGCTTTCGAGCACGCTGCGTGGGATGTTGTCGAAAAAGGGCAGCAGGACCCAGATCACGATCGGCATCGTGATCACGGCGTGGGTGAGTATCAGCGCCCCGTACGAGCCGATCATGCCGAGCTCGCGGAACACCATGTACCAGGGCAGCAGGAACAACGTGCCCGGCGCCATGCGCGCCAGCAGCGTGACGGTAGCCGGCCATGTGATGCGTGTCCAGCTAACCGCGAAGGCCGCGGGCACGCCCAGCAGCAGGCCGATCAACGTGGAGCCGGTGGTGACAATGGCGCTGTTCAGCGTGTAGCGCGCAAAGGGCGTGGTGTCGAACAGCTGGCGGTAGTTGTCCAGCGTCGGACTGAAGATCAGCTTGGGTGGATAGGCCGTGACCTGCGAGGAGGGCTTGAACGAGGACAGCACCATCCAGGCGATGGGCAGCAGGATCAGCACCGCCACGAACAGCACCTGCAGCAGGTTCAGGCGGCGGACCCAGCGCTCGTCCATCACGGCCGCCTTCACCAGGCCACGCGCTTGCGCGCCTGGGTGAGCACCAGCACGGCACCGAACACGATGGTCGACAGCGTGATCATCAGTGCGCTGGCGTAGCCGATCTCGAAGAACTCGAAGCCCTTGCGGAAGCCGTAGATGTTCAGCGTGTTCGAGGCGTTGCCCGGCCCGCCCTGGGTGGTGATGTAGATGATGTCGAAGAAGCGCAGCAGGTCGACGCTGCGCAGGATGGCCGCGGTCACCAGCGTGGGCAGCAGCAGCGGCAGCGTGATTCGGCGAAAGATGCGCGCCCGGGACGCGCCGTCGATCTGCGCGGCCTCGTACACGTTCGGCGGCAGGCTCTGCAAGCCGCCCAACACGATGAGTGCGACATACGGAGTCCACTGCCAGGTGTCGATCATGGCCACGGTGGGGATCACCCAGGCCGGCGAGGCCAGCCAGTCCGAGCGCGGCAGCCCGGCCTTCAGCAACAGCCAGTTGGCGGCGCCGATGGCCGGGTCCAGGATCACCAGCCACATCATGCCCACCACCACCGGCGGCAGGACGAAGGGCGAGATCATCAGCGTGCGCACCAGGCCCGAGAGCTTCCTGGCGCCATGCAGCAACATGGCGATCCAGGTGCCCAGCACGAGCTGCAGCACCAGCGACAGCGCGTAAAGCCCGAAGGTGATCTTCAGGCCGTTCCAGAATTCGGCGTCCTGGACCAGCTGCGCGTAATTGCCGACCCCGGCGAAGCGCGGGTGGCCTCCGAGCTGCACGTCCTGCAGGCTGAGCCACAGCGTGTAGGCAAAGGGGAAAGCGATCATCAGTACCGTGAACGCCACCGCGGGTGCAGACAGCGCGGCCAGCTGGCGTCGGGTACCGATGGACTGGCTCATGGTCTCTCAGCCCGCCAGGAATCCGCCATCGACCGCGAGCACCGTGCCATTGACGTAGCGCGCGGCCGGCGAACACAGGAATACCGCGCCCGGCGCGATGTCGTCGGGCTGCGCCCAGCGGCCCATGGGGATCCGCGAGGCGATGCGTGCGTGAAAGGCGGCGTCCCGGCGGCCTTCGGCGTTGATCGCGGTCTCCACGTATCCCGGCGCCAGTGCATTCACGCGGATGCCGTCGGTCGCCCAGGCCATCGCCAGGGACTTCGTCAGCATCACCACGCCGCCCTTGCTGGCACAGTAGGCGGGAATCAAGGGCAGCGCCGCGGTGGCGTTCATCGACGCGATGTTGACGATGGCACCGCGGCTGGCCTGCAGCAGGGGCTTGCAGGCGCTGCACATCCTGAAAGTGCCGGTGAGGTTCACGTCGAGCACCTTCTGGAACACCGGCAGCTCGTACTCCTTGTGACGCGCCAGGATGCCCGCGCAGTTGACCAGGGCGTCCAGCCGGCCGAGCCGGCCGAGCCGGCCGACGAAGTCGGCGATGGCCGCGTCGTCGGTGACGTCCAGCGGCAGCAGGCGCAGCCGTTCGTGCGGCGGCAGCCTGCAGGCCGCTACGGCCGCGGCATCGACGCCCGTGGCCAGCACCTCGCAGCCTTCCCCCAGCAGGGCACGTGTGATCGCGGCGCCGATGTCCCCGGCGCCGCCGACCACCAGCACCCGAAAGCCGGGCGGGAAGGCGAAAAGGCTCATTCCTTGGCGATCAGGGCGTTCAACGCGGTGTCGGCATCGGCGCAGGCCTGCGCCACCGACTTCTGGCCGAGGATCAGCTCGTTGATGGCCTGCCCGATGGGTTCGCGCGATGCCGGGTTGGCAACGATCGGGTAGCCCACTTCCGAGGTGCCGGTCTGCGCCACCTGGTTCAGCGCCGCGATCCACTCGCGCCGCACCGGCTGTTCTTCGAGCCACTTCTTGAACTCAGGTGCATTGGCCACGCTGGCCCGGGGCGGCGCGATGCCTTCCACCGCCAGCTTCTCCTGCACACCCTTGCTGGTGGCCCATTGCAGGAAGTACCACGCGGCCTCTTTGTTCTTGCTGTGAGCCGACACCGAGAGGGTCCAGCCGATCACGGTGGACTTGCTGCCGCCGGGGCCCGCAGGCAGCGGCACGATGCCGGTGTCGGCCAGCCGCGCGCCGCCATCCATGAGGTTGTGCAGTTCGTTCGATGACTCGAAGGCCATCGCCGCGCGGCCTTCCTTGTAGAGCGACGAGATCTGCGGGAAGCTGTAGTTGACGACGCCCGGTGGGCCGAAGTCCTTCAGCAGCCTGCTGTACTGGCCGAGCGCGGCCTGGCCGGCCGGGCTGCACAGCTGGGACTTGCGGTCCTTCATGTAGCTGCCGCCATGGTTGTGCAGGAACACGCTGAAGGTGAAGGGCGCAGCCGGCTTCAGGCCACGACTGACGAAGGGCGTGATGTTGGCGTCGCAGGCCTTCAGCTTCGCGGCCGCGGCGTCCAGTTCGGACAGCGACTTCGGCAGCGCCACCCCGCAGCGCTGCAGGACGTCCTCGCGGTAGTAGAGCACCGGGCCCTCGACGTTCAGCGGCAAGCCCATCACCTTGCCGTCGTAGGTGGCGTCGGCCACCATGCCGGCGCTCAGGTCCTTGAAGTCGTAGTCCTTCGAACTGGCACCCCTGATCATGTCGTTGAGGTCGGCGTACCAGCCAGCCTTGGCGAACTGCTGCCCTTCGCGCGAGGGCAGCGACATGAAGAGGTCGATCTCGTCGCTGCGCGCGTTCATCACCGTGACCAGGCGCTGGCGCATCTGCTGCTCCTGGTAGCCGTCCACCTTCACGGTCATGCCCGTGAGCTTCTCGAACTCGGGCTTGAACTTGACCAGGGCATTGCCGATCGGGTTGTTGTTCACCAGGAAGGTGACGGTCTGGCCCTGGTACTTGCGCCAGTTGAACTCCTGCGCCTGCGCGGTGGCCAGGACCAGGCCCAGCGAAGCGGCCGCAAAGACCTGTCGATGAATCGAACGCATGTTGTCTCCTTGGTGCCGGCGCCGTCGCGCCGTGTTGCCGTGGCCTCTAGCGGGCTGAAAACGGTTACAGAATTATCCAAAGCCGGGCCACAGGGGTCAACGGCGGAAGTGTGGTCGACGGCCCATGATCTCTAGGTGCTTTCCCTTTGCCGGAGCCTGGAGGGCTCTGTCAAGATGCCCGCACCGTTATCTGAAAACTGTTTCACGCGTGAAGGCCAAGTCGGTCGGCATCCGGGACGTCGCCAAGCTGGCCGGTGTCTCCACCGCATCAGTCTCGCGGGCACTGAACGTGCCGGCCACGGTGCGGCCCGAAATGCGCGCGCGCATCGACGCGGCGGCACGCGAACTCGGCTACATCCCGGACGCCGCGGCACGTGCGCTGTCGTCGCGCAAGACGCGGACCATCGGCGCGGTGATCCCCACGGTGGACAACGCGATGTTCGCGCGCGGCATCGAGGCGCTGCAGCGGCACCTGTCGCTGAAAGGCTACCTGCTGCTGCTGGCTACCAGCGGGTATGAACCCGAGGTCGAGTTCCAGCAGGCGCAGAACATGGTCAGCCGCGGCATCGACGGCCTGATCCTGCGCGGCGACGTGCACACCGAAGGCCTGCGCACGTTGCTGGCCACGCAACGCATCCCTTTCGTCAACGTTGGCGTCTACCACCCCGACAAGCCCTATGGCTGCGTCGGTGCCGACAACGAACTGGCAGCCTGGCGCGCATGCCGCCACCTGATCGGCCTGGGCCATCGGCACATCGGCATGGTCGCGGCACTGTCGCACAACAACGACCGCGCCACGGCGCGCGTGCGGGGCGTGCGGCGTGCGCTGGCCGAAGCCGGCATGACGCTGGAAGACCGCTGGACGGTCGAGGTGCCCTACCACCTGGACGATGCGAGGCAGGCCGCGCGTGCGCTGCTGGTTCAGCCCGAGCGGCCGACGGCACTGGTCTGCGGAAACGACGTCATCGCCTATGGCGTGCTGCTGGAAGCCGAGCGGCGCGGCCTGGTGGTGCCGCGCGACATCTCGGTGATGGGGTTCGACGACCTCGAATGGAGCCGGCACCTGCGGCCCAGCCTGACCACCATGCACCTGCCCACCGACGAGGTCTGGACCCGCGCCGGCGAGTACCTGGTCAATACGCTGACCGGCATGCCGGCAGTGCTGCACTACGAGGTCGAGGCCTCTCTGGTGGTGCGGGAGTCGACGGGGCCGGCCCCCTTCAGCCGCGACGAAGGCACAGGGCGGCCTGCTGCATCACGGCAGAACCCCTGAGGACTTGGAGGTCGTCGGACACGGGGGGTCCATGCGGATCGCGCAGCAGCAGGGCCACA
>CAIJPE010000307.1 GCA_903822435.1 uncultured beta proteobacterium
ATGCTGGCGCGTTCACGGTGCGGCGTCTGTCCGTTGCCGCACGCAAGAATCCCCAGGGTGTGGGGGCGTACAGACCGTGCACGCTGCCCTGCGGTAAAAGGACCCATCCTGGCTGTCGCGAAGGCACGACCCCACCATGACCCGCAGCCGCACGATGAAATGGTTGGCTGTTGCCGGGCTGGGGTTGGCCACGCTGCCCTTGTGGCTGCTGGCCGCCATCACCTTGTTCGGCGCCAACTGGGCTCGCGGCCCTTTGCAGGACTTGGTGCAGCAGCGCACAGGCCGGGCGCTGCGCATCGGCGGCGACCTGGGGCTTCGCTGGGTGGATGGCAGGCCCCGCGCGGTGGCCGCTGCGGTGGGCTTTGCCAACCCGGCGTGGGCGAGCGCGCCCATGATGCTGCAAGCCGATGGCGTCGAGATCCGCGTGGGCTGGCGCGCCCTGCTGCAGGGCCGGCTCGAGTTGCCCGAGGTGCGGTTGTCGCACCCGCGGATCTTCCTGGAGCAAGGCACCGGGGGCCGCAAGACCTGGTTGCTGGACCTGGCGCAGACCCAGGAATCCCATCGCCTGACCATCGGGCGGCTGCAACTCGACGCGGGCGAGATCGACTACACCGACCTCGGGCAGTCCTCCACGCTGCACGCCACGCTGTCGACGAGGGCCACACCGGCCTCGCCCGGGGCCGGCGTGAGGCCAGGCGATGAAATCGTCTTCCAGGTCCAGGGCCGGTTCAGGGGCCAGCCGTTGACGGCAGCGGGCAGCGGCGGCAGCGCACTGGCCTGGCGCGATGAATCGGCGCCATACCCGCTGACGGTCAAGGGCACGGTGGGCCGCACCCAGGTGCAGGCCGAGGGCACCGTGACCAGCCTGCGCCTGTGGCGCGCGGCCGACCTGCGGGTCACCGTGCAGGGCGACAGCCTGGCCTCGCTCTTTCCCTACACGGGCATCGTGCTGCCACCCACGCCGGCCTACCAGTTCGCCGGAAGGCTGGTCCGGGAAGCCGCCGTCTGGCGCTTCGAGTCGTTCAACGGGCACATCGGAAAGAGCACCCTGGCCGGCACGCTGGAGGTGCAGAGCGGCGGCCCGCGGCCCGCGCTGGCGGGCGACCTGCGCTTCGAGCGCCTGGACCTGACCGACCTGCGGGCCGCCGTCGGCGCCCGCAGCGCCGAAGCCGTGCCGCCGCCAGGCGCGGCAGACAGCGCACGCGTGCTGCCGTCACTGCCGCTGGACACCAGCAAGTGGGCGAGCCTGGACGCCGATGTCGCCCTGGAGGCGCACACGCTGGTGGGTGGCCCGGCCCTGACCTTCAACGACCTGAAGACCCATGTCGCCCTGAAGGACGCGCGGCTGAGCCTGGACCCGCTGGCGTTCGGCTGGGCTGGCGGAAAGGTACAGGGCCACCTGGCGGTGGATGCCGGCCAGGCCCCGATCCAGGGCACCGTGGCGCTGCAGCTGCGCGGCCTGTCGCTGGGGACCCTGCTGGCCCCCGTGCTGCGCGACGCCTCGGGCGGGGGTGTCCGGATGGGCCTGCTCGACGCCGACGCCGAATTGCAGGGCCACGGCGCCTCGGTGGGCAGCATGCTGGCCAGCGCCAAGGGCCGGCTGAGCCTGCGCGCGCAGGAAGGCCAGATCAGCCGATTGCTGATGGAGACCAGCGGCCTTCACCTGCTGGAGATCCTGCGCCTGAACCTCGTGGGCGACCAACCGGTGGCGATGAACTGTGCCGTGGCCGTGTTCGATGTCGACCAGGGTCTGATGCGCTCCAGCGCCCTGCTGCTGGACACGGCCGTGAACTCGCTGCAAGGCACGGGGCACATCAGCCTGGCCAGCGAGCAGATCGACCTGACCATCGTTCCGCGCACCAAGGTCAACACCCTGGTGGCGCTGCGCGGCCCGGTGCACATCGGCGGCACCTTCCGCAAGCCCGAGGTGAAGCTCGACGTGGGGCGCATCGCCGCCCGCGGTGCAGGGGCCGTGGCGCTGGGCCTGCTGAACCCCTTGCTGGCCATCATCCCCTTGTTCGAAGCCGGTCCGGGTGCCAAGAACGATTGCCACCGGCTGCTGTTGCAGGCGCAGGGCGCCGCCCCGGCCCCCAAGATCTGAGCCCGCGTCGCGCGGCGTGGCTAAGAAAGCAGGCGGGTCAGCGCATCCGGATGCAGGGCCCAGCCGAGCAGCCCCGACAAACCCATCAGCACACCGAAACCGATGGGCACCCAGGACAGCCAGTACATCCACCAGATCCGGGTCAGGGCCGCCACCGCGAGCATCGAAATCGCGATGGCCAGCGCCGCGTCGGACAGGTCGAATTGATCGTCCCGGTAGTTCAGGCGGTCATAGGCCTGCTGGTCCTGCGCGGCCTGCGCCTTGAGCTCGATCTTCTTCTGCGACTCGGCCGCTGCGCGGGCCTCGTAGCGCGCAATGGCCTCGTCGTAGGCTGTGGCTTCGGCCGCCGGGCGCGCGGACTTGGCCAGGCGGATCTGCGTGACGGTGGCTTCGGCCAGGTCTTGCCGGATGTTGCGCGCCTGGTAGAAGTTCCAGTGATCGAGCTTGTCGGCCTGCGCCTGCTGCATGGCCTGCACGATGTTGTCGTCCTTGACCTTGCACACCCCCATGAAGGTGGCCAGCAACGACACCGTGATGGCCACGCAGCTGTTGAGCAGGTCGGGCCGGCGCGGCGCGGCGGCGGCGGGTTCGATGAGTTGCTGGGGGTCGATGTCCATGGCGTCATTCTGATCCCGCGGCCGCGCCAGGCCGTGGCCGGGACGCCGGCCGGCGGGTGGACAATGCCCGTGCACACAACCCATTTGCCCGTCCGCGCATGGCGGCGCCGCCGCCTGCACTGCCGGGAGGAGGCATGGCCATGACCGAGATCAAGTCGCTGCTCCTGCACCTCGACGCCGGCCCACTGGGCCCGCGCCTGGCGGTCGCACACCGCCTGGCGCGGGACCACGGGGCCAGCCTGGAGGTGCTGTACGCCGTCATGCCGCTGGTGATGCAGTACCCCTTTGCGCTGGACGCGAGCGGGCTGGCTGCCGGTGAACTGGCGCAATGCCAGACCGACGCCTGCTCCGCGGCCAAGGCCGGCTTCGAGCGTGAGTGCGCGGCCTTGGGCCTGTCAGGCGTGGCCTGGCGCGAAAGCGCCGAAGACCCTGTGCGGGGCCTGCGCCACGACGCCTGGGCAGCCGACCTGGTGGTGCTGTGCCAGCGTGATCCGCGGGAGGCCGCCATCACGGGCGTGCCGCCGGACTTCGTGGCCTCGGTGTTGGTGGAGTCCGGCAAGCCGGGCCTCGTGCTGCCCTACATCGGCAGCAACCCGGGATTCGGCCAGAACGTCCTGGTGGCCTGGAAGCCCTCGCCCGAGTCAGCCCGCGCCATGACGGCGGCGCTTCCGATGCTTGAACGTGCCGGCAGCGTGCACCTGGCCTGCTGGGACGAAGCCGGCACGGGCCCGGCCGATGTCGCGGGGCCGGCCTTGCGCTTCCTGCGGCGGCACGGCATCACGGCCACCGTGCACCAGGGCGGCACGCCCACGCCCGACCTGGGCGAGCGGCTGCTGTCGCTGGCCGCCGACCTGCAGTCCGACCTGCTGGTGATGGGCTGCTACGGCCACGGCCGCGCCCGCGAGTGGGCCCTGGGGGGCGTGACGCGCACGGTGTTGCAGTCGATGACCGTGCCGGTGCTGATGGTGCATTGACCTTGCGCCCCGTCAATCGCCCAGGTCGATGAGCGCGGCCAGGCGCTCGCGGTCCAGCCCGGGTGGCAGGTCGTAGTCGGCCACCACCCAGGCCCGCCGCGGGTCGCCGGCGGCCTCTGCCAGCAACTGGCTCAGAAGCCCGCGAGACGGGGCGTCCAGCGCTGCGTACGGCATGTCCAGCAAGGTCAGTTCAGCCCGCCCGGCGGCGGCGGCCACGAGGCCGACCTTGCGCCGGCTGCCGGTGGACAACATGAAGAGCCCCTTGCCGATGTGCTCGGCCAAGCCGAAGGCGTCGGTCCAGTCGGCCTGCCGGGCGACGTCCCAGGCGGGCATGCGCGCCCGCTGCAAGGCCAGCCACCCGGTGCCGGTCAGGGCATCGTGGGCCGGGTCGGACGGGTCAGGCATGAAGGTACTGCCGGCAAGGCGCCGGATGACACCCGAGTCCGGCTCGGCCCGTCCCGCCATCAGGCGCAGCAGGGCACTCTTGCCACGGCCCTCGCCCCCGCGCACCACGCTCAACCCGGGTCCGATGCGAAAGCCGATCCCGGGTTGGCGGGCCATCCCGGCGCGCGGCCAGCACAGCCGTTCGGCTTCGACGAAGGTCATGCGGCCTCTTCCGGTACCCAATTGCCGTGGAAGCCGGCGGGGATGCGGTGCGGCAGGCTCACCACGGCCAGGGGCGGGGCGGTGAAGTCCTGCGCGTCCAGCACGGTGAAGTCGGTGGTTTGCGCCCGGGCATCCACCACGTAGCCCATCAGCCAGCCCTCGTCCTCGGCCGCCTCGCCGTGCCGCGGCTGGAAGACGAATTCGCCCGGATGTCGGCCGGGACCGAAATCGTGCACGGCACGCGTGCCGTCCCGCAGGTCGTGTTTGATCAGCCGGGTGTCCGGCCGGAAGTCGTGTTTGCCCTCACGCAGGAAGGCCACCGTGTAGGCATGGCGATAGGGCCTGCCGGTGCGCCGCTCGTCGATGCGGGGAAACTCCTGCGGCTGGGTGTCGCGCACGGTGCGCCTGACGCTGCGGGCGGCCGGGTCAACCACCCAGCGCTCGAAGGCCGTGGCCGGGGCATCGGGCCCGAAGTGGCTGTGCTCGAACATGCTGGCGTGGGCCACCACGTCCAGGGTAATGGTGCCATCGTCGTTCTCGAAGGCGTTGACGGGGTGGAAGACGTAGCAAGGGTCCACCTCGCACCAAACGATGCTGCTGCCCGGCGCGTCTCGTCCGAGCACGCCGACGCGGGCGCCGTGCCCCGGATTCCAGCGGTACGGGAAGCTGTAGCCCGCCACCAGGGTGGACATCGAGAACGTCACCGGCAGGTCCAGCACCAGCACGAAGCGGGAGGTGATCATGCAGTCATGGATGCTCGGCCCGCCGCGCACGGCGATGGGCTCGTCGCGCTGCACGCGGCCGTCGGCACCCACCACGACGTGACGCACCGTGTCGTGTTCGACCGCCTCGTAGCAGATGGCGTGGGCCTGGCCCGTTTCCGGGTCGACATGGGGGTGTGCGCTGAACGAGCCGCGCAGGCTGCCGCCGAAGGGGTCGTGGGCCAGCGTCTGCAGCTCATCGCCCAGGGCCACGGGGTAGCCGCCGGCTTCCACCAGCGCCCAGAGCCGCCCGCCATGGGCCATGACGTTGGTGTTGACGGTGTCGCTGAAGTGGCGCGGTCCCGGGGCGGGGGCTTCGCCCAGGGCCTGGCTCACCGCGGTGGAGCGCACCCAGCGGTTGGCGTACCACAGTGCCTGGCCGCCGTGCAGGCGCAGGCCGTGCACCATGCCGTCGCCGACGAACCAGTGGTGCACGGCGGCCTGGGGAGGCGTGATGGGGTTGGGGCCGATGCGGACGTAGCGACCGTTCAACTCCGGCGGCAGGCGGCCCTGCACGGGCAGATTGCGCAGCGTCAGCTCATCGGGGATCGGCGCATACAAGCCACTCAGAAAAGGGTGCGGGCCGGACAGCCGCGGCATGCGCGAGCGGTTGTAGCGCGCCAGTGCCAGCACGCCCACCGACACGCCTTTTCGAATCACGCTCTCGATCAAGCCGACCATGGAAATCCCTGTTGCATCGCCCTCGTGCGCAGCGACGGTGGCCGATGATGCCGTCATTTCGGGGCCTGACTGGGGCCGGCGTGCGAAGCCGCTGTGTGCGGTGGATGACTGACAACGGACCCGGACAAGCCCAGGATCACCCTTGGAGCAAGGCCGATCCTCGACATCCCGCCCGCGACGGCCCGCGCCGACAGGAGACTCAACCATGATCTACACCATCGCTGTCATTCTGCTGGTCCTGTGGTTGCTGGGGCTGGTGACCTCTTTCACCGCGGGCGGCCTGCTGCACATTCTGTTGGTGGTGGCCGTGATCATGGTGATCTACCAGCTGATCACGGGCCGCAGCGCGGGCTGACGCCGGCCGCCCGGCGCCCACACCGCCAATGCTCGCCCGTGTCGGCTCTTTCCAGCGCCGACATGTTTGCGGCGTCATGGGCGTTGACTGCCCGACTTCCTGCGCACCCGGCATCCAGCCTGCGGACGAGCGGGCACGCCGGTGCCATCGAAGATGGCATCGACAAGCGGAAGCTCAAGGTCTGGCGACCGTCGCAGAACCCTGCAGCACGGCCACAGACAGCGCTTGCGCCGATTGCCAGGCCCCCTCGACGCCATCGGCACCGAGGAAATCTCCGCAGGCACCCAGGCCTTGCTGGGCATCCCACCAGGCCCGCTCGGCCCCGGCCGGGCCCGGCACCCCGGGCGTGGCATAGCGCCAGCGGTGAACCGTGCTGCAGTGCCAGTGCACCGGTCGGCCCAGGGCATCGCCCGCAGCGCCCTTCAGAACGCCCTGGACCCAATCGGCCGACTGCTCCAGGTGCGCCATGCTCCAGTCGGGGCGGGCATGGGCCACCCAGTGCGCCTGCCCCGGCACCTGCGCCCGGCCGGGGCGCGAGTCGCTGCGCAGCAGCCAGGCCAGCGGCCCTGCCGAAGGCCTGCACGCTTGCCAGGGCGGCGCAGCCCCGGTGCCGCCGGTGGCGGCCTCCGGCTCGGCGGCGATGCCCATGAGCGTCCAGCACGGTTGCATGGGCGCAGCCGCCGCGAACCCGGCCCAATCGGGCCGGTGAGGCCGCAGCAGCGGCGCGGCCTGCGCTGGCGGCAGAGCCAGCAGCACGGCGTCGAAGAGCTGGGGGTGCTGCTGGCCGGCGGCTAGAACGTGCCAACCCGACGCGTCCCGATGCAAAGTGTCGACGGCCGTCGACCATTCGGTGGCCAGGCCGTCCACCAGATGGCGGCACAGCGCAGTCATCTCCGGAACGGGCACGTAGAGCGCACCCCCCAGGTCCAGGGGCAGGTTCGCCGGGTCCGGGCGGGGGGCCCACTCGGCCAACCATCCCTTGCTCAGGCCCTGCTCGACGAAAGCCCGGAAGCCGGCCGAACGCGCCCTGAAGCCGATGGCGCCGTGGTCCAGCGTGGCCTTGCCCGAGCGCCCTTGCGGATCGTGCCATTCGATGCGCCGGCTCGCCAGGCGCCCCCCGGGGCCGCGGGACTTGTCGAAGATTCGCACCGCGTGCCCTGCCCGCGCCAGGGCATGGGCACACCAGGAACCGGCAATGCCCGCGCCAATCACGGCGACGTGCTGGGGTTGTTTCGATGACATCGCAAGGATCGTAGGGCAGGCCGCGCCGGCCCGCAGGCCTGCGCTTCAGAGACCCAGGCCGGCCAGCGCCTGCGGCCCCAGCCGCCGGACCGTCTGGCGGAAATGCCGGGCCGCCGCCGACAGGGTGCGCGACCGGTGTCGCAGCACGCCGATGCTCCGCGTCACCGAAGGGCCGGTCAATGGCTTGATCACCAGGCGCCGGCGTTGTTCGGCGGTGATGGCCGAACGCGGCACCACCGTGATGCCCAGGCCTTCCTCCACCAGCCCCATGGACGTGCTGAGGTGCTCGACCTGCACCACGCTGCCCGGCTCGCGCCGCACCTGCTGCAACGCGCTGTCCAGGACCTGGCGGTTGCCGCTGCTGCGCGGGTCGCCCGACATGATGAGGGCGTGGGGTTGCAGGTCGGCCCAGGTGACGGACTGGCGCGTGGCCAGCGGATGGCCCTGCGGGCAGGCCAGCTCATAAGGGTCCACGAGCAACTCATCGAGCAGCAGGTCCGGGTCTGGCGTGGGAAGGAAGCCGATGCCGAGGTCGGCCTCACCGTCGTGCAGCATGCGCACCAGGGTGGCGACGTGGGTTTCGACGATGCGGATCTGCACATCGGGCCAGCGCTGCGCGTACAGGGCCACCAGCCGCGGCATGAGGGTGCGCGCGATGGTCGGCACGCAGGCGATCTTCAACTGCCCGAAGTGCGCATTGGAGGCATCGGCGAACCAGCGCAGATCGGCATCGAACTGCTCCACCAGGGCCAGCGCGCGCGGCAGGAGATCGCGGCCGAGCGGCGTGAGCGCGACGCGCCGCGTGGTGCGTTCGAGCAGCGCCGCACCCAGCGCGACTTCCAGTCGCTTGATGCGCCGGGTGAGCGCCGATGGCGAGAGTTCCAGCCGGTGCGCGGCTTCCTGGAAGGACAGGCGCCCGGCCACTTCGACGAACGCACGCAGGCCGTCCAGGTCCACGCCCTGCTGCTGCGCCATGCCGCCTCGCCTTCCGTGATTATTGCGATCAGGACAACAATATAGGAACAAGCCGCAATTCACAAGCGGGCCGGGCGTGCGCACACTCCGGGCATGCAATCACCGGACGCCAACCCGCCGGCCGCCTCCGTGCTGGCGGCCTTCGCGGCCGGGCTGCGCCTGCAGGACCTGCCGGACGCGGTGCGGCGGCAGGCGCGGGTGTGCATCATCGACACGCTGGGGGTGGCACTGCAGGGTGCGGGCCAACCCTGGAGCCGCATCGTGGCCGGCTACGCAGAGCGCTTCGGTGCGGGCGGCGCCTGCACCCTGATCGGCTCCGGGCAGCGGGTGCACGCCCCGATGGCGGCCCTGGCGCACGGCGCCTTTGCGCACGCCTTCGAAGGGGACAGCCTGCGCATGCCGGGTGCGGGCGTCCACCCCGGTGCGGCCATCCTCCCGGCGGCGCTGGCCACGGCCGAGACCGTGGGCGCCACGGGGGCGCAGCTGCTGACGGCCTTCGTGGCGGCGGTGGAAGTGATGTTCCGCATCGGCGCGGCGTCCCGCCACAGCTCGGAGCTGCTGGGCTTCCACGCGCCGGGCCTCACCGGCCCCTATGGTGCGGCGGTGGCCAGCGGCCTGCTGCTGGGCCTGGACGCGGCGGGGCTGGCGCGGGCGCTCGGCATCGCGGGGTCCTTGTCCGGCGGCTTGATGGCCTTCGCCCATGCGCCCGACGGGGCCATGGTCAAGCGGCTGCACCTGGGCCGCGCGGCCGAGTCCGGCGTGTTGGCGGCACGACTGGCCGCCGAGGGGTTCGAAGGCCCTTCCACCGTGCTCGATGGGCACCATGGCTTTCTCGAAAGCTTCTGCCGCGACGCCGATCCTTCGCGCCTGACCGCCGGGCTGGGCCCCGGGGCCGGACGCGACTGGGAGACCTTGCGCATCTGCCTGAAAGCCTACCCCTGCCACGTGACGGCACACACCCCGGTGCAGGCCCTGCGCGACCTGATGCAGTCGCAGCGCTTCGGCGGGCCGGACATCGACACCCTCGCGCTCACCGTGGGCCCCAAGCTGCTCAGCCACCACGACCGCCGCGACCCCGCCGACGTGATGCAGGCCCAGTACAGCGTGCCCTTCTGCGTGGCCTTGGCGGCCTGGCGCGACCCTGCCGACCCCGACGCCTGGGACGCCGGCGCCGTGGCCGACGAACGCATCCGCAGCCTGTGCCGCAGCGTGGTGATGCAGCCCTTCGCGCCTGGCGAGGTGCCGGACTCCGGCTGGCACACGCAGCTGCACGTCACGCTGCACGACGGCCGCCGGCTGCACGTCGATGCACGCAGCTTCCGGGGTATGCCCCGGCTGCCGCTGGACGACGACGCGGTGGCCACCAAGTTCCGCCGCCGGGCAGCGCCCCACACGGGCCCGCGCACCGAAGCCTTGATGACGGGCCTGATGGACCTGGAATCGGCGCCCGACATGCGCCTGATGGGCCTGCTCGCCAAACATTGAGAAGCCGCCCAAGAGCACCCGAGGAGACACCCCATGGATCGACAAAGACGACAGCTGTTCGGCCAGGCCGCGGCGCTGGCCGCCGCCGCAGCCGCACCAAGGGCCTGGGCCCAGGGTCCGTCGGCGCCCTACCCCGCGCGCACGGTGCGCCTGATCTGCCCCTTTGCGCCGGGTGGGGGCACCGACATCGTGGCGCGCGCCATCGCGTACCGGCTGCAGGAAGCCTGGGGACAGGTCTTCGTGGTGGACAACAAGGCCGGCGGCAACGGCACCATCGGGCTCGACGCCTGCGCCAAGGCCGCGCCCGACGGCTACACGCTGAGCATGGTCACGGGCAGCGCCAGCGTCAACGTCACCTTGCAGGGCAACAAGCAGCCCTACGATCTGCTGAAGGACCTGGCGCCGGTGACGCAGATCACGACGCAGCCCTATGCCCTGGTGGTCAAGCCCAGCCTGCCGGTGAAGAACGTGGCCGAGCTCATCGCCCTGGCCAAGGCCCAGCCCGGCACGCTGAACTTCGGCTCCTCGGGTCCGGGCGGCTTGAGCCACCTGTCGGGCGAACTCTTCTGCTCCCTGGCCGGGATCAAGATGACGCACGTGCCGTACAAGGGCGGCAGCCCCGCGCTCAGCGACGTGGCCTCGGGGCAGATCGACATGCTGTTCTCCACGCAGCTGCAGGCGCACCCCTTCGTGGTGTCCAACCGCGTCAAGACACTGGCGGTGACCACGGTCACGCGATCGGCCAATGCGCCTTCGGTGCCCACCATGGTCGAAGCGGGCGTGCCGGGCTACGAGGTGGCTGGGTGGTATGGGCTGCTGGCGCCGGCCGCCACGCCGCGCGCGATCGTGGACAGGCTGCAGGCCGAGATCGCCCGGATCCTGCAACTGCCCGACATGAAGGACAAGCTCGCGCTGGACGGCTCCGAAGCCGTGGGCAGCACGCCAGCGCAGTTCGGCCTGCACTTGCGCACCGAAGTGGACAAGTGGCGCAAGCTGATCCGCGAAGCCGGCATCACCGCAGGATGAACCCCATGGAGCTGGACGACGAAGGCAACCCCATCGTCCGCGGCAGCGGCATCGCGCACGCTTTCGCGCGGCGCATCCACGCGCTCGGGCCGGCCGACCTCACGCCCGACGTGATGCACTGGGCGCGGGTGGGCCTGCTGGACACCGTGGGCGTGACCCTGGCCGGCAGCCGAGAGCCTGCCGTGATGCGCACCGCGCAAGCCCTGGATCTCCACGACGGCCCTGCCCTGTGGTTCGGCCAGCGGCGCCGCGTCGGCGTGCTGGACGCCGCGCTGCTCAATGGCACGGCCTCGCATGCGCTGGACTTCGACGACTGCAACAACACGATGGGCGGTCATCCGTCGGCACCGGTGCTGTCGGCCTTGCTGCCTCTGGCCGAGCAGCTGGGCAGCCGTGGCGAGGACTTCGTGCTGGCTTACGTGGCTGGCTTCGAGACGGAATGCAAGCTCGGCCTGGCCGTCAACTTCCACCACTACACGAAGGGTTGGCACCCGACGGCCACGCTGGGCACCTTTGGCGCGGCGGCAGCCTGCGCCCGCCTGATGGGCCTGAACGCAGCGCAGATCGCCACCGCGCTGGCCCTGGCCGCGTCCTTCGCCAGCGGCATCAAGGCCAACTTCGGCACCATGACCAAGCCGCTGCACGTGGGCCACTCGGCACGCAACGGGCTGCTGGCCGCGCGCCTGGCCGCATCGGGCGTGACGGCCAGTGCCGAGCGCGTCTTCGAGCATGAGCACGGCTTCCTCGACGTCTTCAACGGCGCGGGCACCTACGACGCCGAGCGCGCCCTGGCCGCCTGGGCGGCGCCGCTGGACATCCTCAAGCCCGGCATCGCCATCAAGCAGTACCCTTGCTGCGGCAGCACGCACCCGGCCATCGATGCCCTGCTGCAGCTGGTGCGCGAGCACGCCCTGCGCGCCCAGGACATCACCGGCATCGAAGCCTGGATCCACCGCCGGCGCCTGCAGCACACCAACCGGCCCGAGCCGCGCACTGCGCTGGACGCCAAGTTCAGCCTGCAGTACGTGCTGGCCCGCGCAGTACTGGACGGCTGCGTGGCCGTGCCGCAATTCGAAGGTCAGGCCCATGCCGACCCGCGCGTGCACGCGCTGCTGCCGCGCATCCGCGTGGCGGCCTACGACGAGACGCAGTTCGCGCCCGACAACCACTTCGGCGGCGCAGTGCGCGTGACGCTGGCCGACGGGCGAACGCTGCAGGCGCAGGTCGAGCAGGCCCTGGGCCGCACCTCCGACCACCCGCTGCCAGCCGCACTGCTGCAGGCCAAGTTCCGGCTCTGCGCTGCCAGCGTGCTGACCGACGACGGCGTGGACCGCACGGCGGCCTGCATCGAATCCATCCACACCCTGCCCGACCTGCGCGAGCTGACGGGCGCCATCCTGAACACCACCCGAGCATGAGCACCCATCACGAATACGACGTCGTCGTCGTCGGCAAAGGCAACGCGGCCCTGTGCGCGGCGCTGTCGGCCCAGGAACAGGGCGCCCGAGTCGCCCTGCTGGAAGCCGCCTCCGAGGAAGAGGCCGGCGGCAACAGCCGCTTTGCGGGCGGCGTGATGCGTTTTGCCTATGCCGGTGTCGAGGAGTTGAACCGCGTCGCGGACCTGACGCCCGAAGACATCGCCGGCAGCGACTTCTTCACCAACACCACGGACGAGTTCTTCGACGATCTCTTTCGGCTGACCAACTTCCGCACCGACCCGCAGCTCTCGGAGATCTTGGTCACGCAGAGCCTGGACGTGATGACCTGGCTGCGCAGCAAGGGCGTGCGCTTCGTCCTGAACTACGGCCGGCAGTCGGCCCTGGTGGACGGCAAGCGCAAGTTTTTCGGGCGCATGCCCATCGAGGTATCGGGCGGTGGCGCGGGCCTGGTGCAGTTCCTGGACAAGGCCGCCACGAGGGCCGGCATCGACATCCACTACGCCACGCGGGCCAAGGGCCTCATCCAGGACGGCGAGCGTGTGGCCGGGGTGCACGCGCAGCAGGCGGGACGGTCGGTGGACTTCCATGCCAGGGCCGTGGTGCTGGCCTGCGGCGGCTTCGAGGCCAATGCCGAGATGCGCACGCGCTACCTGGGCCCCGGCTGGGAGCTGGCCAAGGTGCGAGGCACGCGCTTCAACCAGGGCGACGGCCTGAAGATGGCACTGGACCTGGGCGCCGCGCCACACGGCAACTGGTCGGGCGCGCACGCCACCGGCTGGGACCTGAACGCGCCGGAGTTCGGCGACGTGAGCGTGGGCGACCAGTTCCAGAAGCACAGCTACATCTTCGGCCTGCTCATCAATGCGCACGGCCGGCGCTTCGTGGACGAAGGTGCCGACTTCCATTCCTTCACGTACGCCAAGTACGGCGGCGAGGTGCTCAAGCAGCCGGGCCAGTTTGCCTGGCAGGTCTTCGACGCCAAGGTGACCAAGCTGCTGCGCTCGGAGTACCGCATCAAGCGCATCACCAAGGTCAGCGCGCCCACGCTGGAAGAACTGGCCACCAAGCTGGAAGGCGTGGACCCGGCCGCCTTCCTGGACACGGCGCGCGCCTACAACGCGGCCGTCAAGCAGGACGTGCCCTTCGACCACACGGTGAAGGACGGCCGCGGCACCACGGGCATCACGCCGCCCAAGTCGAACTGGGCGCAGGCGTTGGACACCCCGCCGTACGATGCGTACGCCACCACCTGCGGCATCACCTTCACTTTCGGGGGCCTGCGCATCAACGCGGAGGACGGCAACGTCGTGGACGTGCATTTCAAGCCCATCCAGGGCCTGTACTGCGCGGGCGAGATGGTGGGCGGCCTGTTCTACTTCAACTACCCCAGTGGCACCGGCCTGGTCTCGGGCGCGGTGTTCGGGCGCATCGCGGGCCGTGGCGCCGGCCAGGCCGCCGCGGCCCTGCGTTGAGCGCGCGATGCCCGTGCACGCGATGCGCCGCCCCCGGGTGTCTGGCCCTGCGCTGGCCGCTCTGATGCTCCTGCTGCTGGCCGCAGGGGGGCTGGCGTGGCCGGCCCATGCGTCCGACCGCTACCCCGCCAGGCCCATCACGCTGATCGTGCCCTTCTCCGCGGGCGGCGGCAACGACACGGTGGCACGGCTCATCGCCCAGACCATCGCCGGCCCGCTGGGGCAGCCAGTGCTGGTCGACAACAAGCCCGGCGCGGGCGGTTCGGTCGGTGCGGAGCTTGCCGCCCACGCGCCGGCGGACGGCTACACGCTGTTCCTGGGCGGCGTGGGCAGCCACGCACTGAACCCCGCACTCAACCCGCGCCTGCGCTACGACCCGGTGAAGGACTTCGCCCCCGTGGCCTGGCTGGCCTCGGCACCCCTGCTGCTGGCCGTGCACCCTTCGTTGCCGGTGCACAGCGTGGCCGAATTGATCGCCTATGCCCGCCAGCACCCGGGCCAGCTGAACTACGCCTCCAATGGCAACGGCAGCTCATCGCAACTGGCGGCCGTGGCCTTCAACACCATGGCCGGCACCGAGATGGCCCACGTGCCGTACAAGGGGCTGGCGCCCGCCACGCTGGACCTGCTGGCCGGCCGCGTGCAACTGATGTTCAGCAGCCCCGTGGCGCTGATGCCCAGCGTGCAGGCCGGCAAGCTGCGCGTGCTGGGCACCACCGGCACCCGCCGCCTGCCAGCGCTGCCCGATGTGCCCACGGTGGCCGAAGCCGGCCTCCCAGGCTATCAGGCCGGTTCCTGGTACGGTGTGCTGGCACCGGCCGGCACGCCGCCGGCCATCGTCGAGCGGCTCAATGTCGAGATGGTGAAGGCCTTGAACCAGCCCGACGTGCGCGCCAGGCTGCTGCAGGAAGGGGCCGAGCCCGAAGGCGGCCCGCCTCAGGCCTTTGCCCATCACATCCAGGCGGAACTCAAACGCCTGGAGTCCTACGCCAAACAGATCAAGCTGGAGTGAACCCATGTCGGCCGCCTCTTCTTCCAGTTCCACCTCCATCGACAACCGCTACACGCGCGGCATGGCGCAGTTCGTCGCCGGGCTGCACTACGAGGCCATCCCGAGCGAGGTGATCGAGCGCATCAAGCTGCTGATGCTCGATTCGCTGGGCTGTGCGCTGTACGGCGCCAGCCTGCCGTGGTGCCGCATCCTGCAGGACACCCTGCAACAGGTGGACGCCACGCGCGACTGCGCCGTGTGGGGCACGGCACGCCGCTTGTCCGCACCCCATGCGGCCCTGGCCAACGGCACGCAGGTGCAGGGCTTCGAACTGGACGATGTGCACCGCGCCGGCGTGCTGCACGTGGGTGCCGTGGTGCTGCCTGCGCTGCTGGCACTCACCGAAAGGCAATGCCGCCTGAGCGGGCGCGACCTTCTCACCGCCGCCGTGGCCGGCTACGAGATCGGCCCCCGCGTGGGCCTGTGCATGGGCCCGGAGCACATCGGCCAGGGCTGGCACTCCGGCGCCACGCTGGGCGTGTTCTCGGCCGCTGCCGGGGCAGCGCGCGGGCTGGCGCTGGACGTGGACCGCACGGTGCATGCCCTGGGCATTGCCGGCACGCAAGCCAGCGGTCTGATGGCAGCGCAGTATGGCGCCATGGTCAAGCGCATGCATGCAGGCCGGGCTTCGCAAAGCGGCCTGTACGGCGCCCTGCTGGCGAGCAACGGCTTCACCGGCATCCTGGACGTGCTGGAGAGCGAGTACGGCGGCTACTGCACCACCTTCTCGCGCAGCACCGACCGCTTCAAGCTGGCCGAACTCACGGCCGGCTTCGGTGAGGTCTGGCAGACGCTGGCCGTGGCGCTCAAGTTCTACTCCTGCGTCGGCAGCAACCACACCACGCTGGACGGCATCCGCGTGCTGCAGGCGCAGCGGCCTTTCGGGCCGTCCGACGTGGAGCGCATCGTCGTCCACGGTTCGCAGGTCACCATGGACCACGTGGGCTGGAAGTACCAGCCGCTGGGCCTGACCTCGGCCCAGCTCAACCTGCCCTTCTGCGTGGCCACGCTGCTGCTGGAGGGCGACTGCTTCGTCGACCAGTTCACCGAAGACGTGGTGGCCGACCCTGCCCGCATGGCGCTGGCCGAGAAGGTCAGCGTGCGCCACGACGACGCCATCACCGCACTGGGCGCGAAGTTCCGCCACAAGGTCCGCGTCGAGGTGCACCTGAGGGACGGCACGGTCATGGACACCACCGTGGAGGCGCCGCGCGGCAGCGAGCAGAACTTCGCCAGCGCGGCCGATGTGATCGCCAAGTTCAAGTCGTTGGCCATCCACGCGCTGCCAGCCCACCAGGTGGACGCCTTGTGCGATGCCATGCTGCACGCAGAAGACCTGGACGACGCGGCACGCATCGTTCGCCTGATGACCGTGGCCGCCTGAGCGGCGCACCCGGCGTCTTTGAAGGAACCCCATGACCCTGACATCACCCGGCGCCGCCCTCCGTGCCGCCATCCTGGCCGAGGCGCCCCTGCAGGTGGTCGGCACCATCAACGCCCACCACGCGCTGCTGGCTCAGCGTGCAGGCTTCAAGGCCTTGTACGTGTCCGGGGGCGGGGTCTCGGCCGGCTCGCTCGGCCTGCCGGACCTGGGTATCTCCAACCTGGACGATGTCCTGACCGACGTGCGCCGCATCACCGATGTCTGCCCGCTGCCGGTGCTGGTGGACGTGGACACGGGCTTCGGCGCCTCGGCCTTCAACATCGCCCGCACCGTGCGCGCCATGACCAAGGCGGGCGCCGCGGCCATCCACATCGAAGACCAGGTGGGCGCCAAGCGCTGCGGCCACCGTCCGGGCAAGGAGATCGTCTCGCAGCAGGAGATGGTCGACCGCATCAAGGCCGCGGTGGATGCCCGCACCGACCCCGCCTTCGTGGTCATGGCCCGCACCGACGCCCTGGCGGTGGAGGGCCTGCAATCGGCGCTGGACCGTGCCGCGGCTTGCGTGGAAGCGGGCGCCGACATGGTGTTTCCGGAAGCCATCACCGAGCTGCCGCAGTACCGCGCCTTTGCCGATCGCACCCGCGTGCCGGTGCTGGCCAACATGACCGAGTTCGGCCTGACCCCGCTCTTCACGACCGGGCAATTGAGCGCGGCCGGCGCCGCGCTGGTGCTCTACCCGCTGTCGGCCTTCCGGGCCATGAACAAGGCGGCCGAGAACGTCTACACCGCCATCCGCCGCGACGGCACGCAGGCGAACGTGGTGGATACCATGCAGACCCGGGCCGAGCTCTACGATCGCATCGGCTACCACGCCTTCGAGGCGCACCTGGACGCGCTGTTCGCCCGCGGCTCGCAGACCGGCTGACCGCGCATCGACTCGATGTCATCGGCATCGAGCCACGACGCCGACCAGGACGTGGCGGCGATGGCCTTCGCGATGACCTCACGCGTGATCGCCAAGGCCTGCTCCGGGTGCGCGCGCCAAGAGCAGCACGGTACTGCGCGGGTTGACCAGGTAGGTGTCTTGCGGCTGAAGCGCCACCTCGTGGCCTGCATCGGCAAAGTCTTCGCCATCGGGCAGGCTGGTGTCTGCGATGCGGTACCAACCCATCCCGTCGGCTGCCGGCGGGATGCGCACGGGTTGCAGGAACGCGCCCGCATGAAAGACCATCAGGACCGTGCAAGGGCCAAGGCCCGCCACCGACTCCCTGGCACGCAACGCCAGGCACAGCGTGCGCGATTCGGGATCGTCCCACCGCGGCGGACCCAGATCACTGCCGTACCAGGCGATATCCGACGGGTCTGCCGCATCGGCGGTGCTGCACTCCGATGCCGAAACCAGCGCGGCGCTTCGGCGCCGAAGGATTCCGCAGCGCTTCGTGAATGCGATCAACCGCGCCACGAAACGCGTGAACCCGGATTCGCGCGCAGCCTGGTCCCAGTCGAACCAGGTCATCGGGTTGTCCTGGCAATAGGCATTGTTGTTGCCCCACTGCGTGCGCAGGAACTCATCACCCCCCAGCAACATGGGCGTGCCGAGCGACAGCAGCAGCAGGCACATCTGGTTCCTGGCCTGGCGCCGGCGCAGGGCCAGGACGTCTTCGTCCGTGGTGGGACCCTCGAAGCCACAGTTCCAGGCGTGGTTGTCGTCGCTGCCGTCGCGGTTGCCTTCCTGGTTGGCCTCGTTGTGCTTGCCGTTGAAGGCCACCAGGTCGCCCAGCGTGAACCCATCGTGGCAAGTCACGAAATTGACGCTGTTGTCGGGGGCGCGCCCGTCGTCACCGTACAGATCGGCCGATCCCGTGAGGCGCCAGCCCAGGTCCGGCAACTGGCCTGCGTCGCCCTTGACGAAGCGCCGCACCGTGTCCCGGAAACGGCCGTTCCACTCCGACCAGTCGACCGGAAAATTGCCCACCTCGTAACTCCCCAGGTCCCAGGGCTCGGCAATCAACTTCACGCCCATCAGCACCGGATCCTGGGCGATGGCATCGAACAGCGCACCGTTGCGGGCAAAGCCACCCCCCTCGCGCCCGAGCACCGCCGCCAGGTCGAAGCGGAAGCCATCCACGTGCATCACCTGCACCCAGTAGCGCAGGGCGTCCATGATCAAGCGGATCGTCGCCGGCTGGGTGGCATCCAGCGTGTTGCCGCAACCCGTGTCGTTGGCGTTGTAGCGCGCGGGTTGGTCGGGCGGGCCCGCCAGGCGGTAGTAGCTGGTGTTGTCGACCCCGCGCAGGCTGAGCGTCGGCCCCAGTTCGCTGCCCTCCGCGCTGTGATTGAAGACCACGTCGAGGATCACCTCGATACCGGCCCGGTGCAGCGCCCGCACCAGCGATTTGAATTCGTCGACCTCGCAGCCCGGGGTGCGCCGCGTGCCATACGAAGGTTCGGGCGCGAAGAACGCGATGGTGTTGTAGCCCCAGTAGTTGAACAGTCCGCGGTCGAGCAGGAGAGCCTCGTCCGCGTGGGCTTGCACGGGCAGCAGTTCCACCGCGTTGATGCCCAGCGCCTGCAGGTGCGGGATCTTCTCGATGAAGCCGAGGTACGTCCCCGGGAAAGCCACGCCCGACGAGGGATGGGCCGTGTAGCCCTTGACGTGGACTTCGTAGATGACGAGCGTCTCCAGGGGCAGGTGCAAAGGCGCGTCGCCTTCCCAGTCGAAGCCATCTTCGTCGACCACGATGGCCTTGGGGACGAGCGCAGCGTCGTCGCGCGTGTCAAGCGACAGGTCCAGCAACGGCGATTGGGGGTCGTAGCCGAGCACCCGATCGTCAGCGATGCGGCGACCGGGCCGGTTGGGCGATAAGGCCCGAGCAATACGTGGATCAGGATTCAGTCATCACTGCCTGGGACGACGTTCTGCGTCTTGTCGCCACCATCAAACTGCAGGAAGGCACCGCATCAGACATCTTCCGGCGGCTGAATTCCTATTC
>CAIJPE010000308.1 GCA_903822435.1 uncultured beta proteobacterium
CGAGCGGATGGCGGGCCTGGAGTCTGCGCAGCCGGCCGAGCAACCCGGCACCTTGCTGGCTGTGCCGCTGTTCCACGTGACGGGCTTGCACGCCTCCTACCTGGCCGGCTACCGCCTGCAGCGCCGCATGGTGTGCATGTACCGCTGGGATGCCGATGTGGCGGCGGCGCTGATCGAGCAGCACCGTCTCACCTCGGTGGTGGCACCCGCCGCCGTCACCGGCGATCTGGTCCGCGTGGCCCATTCCGGGCGGCACGACCTGAGCACCTTGCAGCTCGTGGGTGGCGGCGGCGCGCCGCGGGCACCCGAGCAGGTGCGGCAGATCAAGGCCAGCTTTGCCAATGCCATGCCCAACATCGGCTGGGGCATGACCGAGACCAACGCCATCGGCGCCGGGCACGGCGGCGACGACTACCTGCAGCGGCCCACCAGTTCGGGCCGCTGTTCGCTGGTGCTGGAGCTGCAGGTGGTGGACGACATGGGGCGGCCCCTGCCGCCCGGCCAGCGGGGTGAACTGCTGGTGCGCGGTACCTCGGTCTTCAACGGCTACTGGAACCTGCCCAAGGCCGATGCCGCCGCCTTCGTCGATGGCTGGTTCCGGACCGGCGACGTGGCCTGCATCGACGAGGACGGCTTCGTCTTCATCGTCGACCGCATCAAGGACCTGATCATCCGCGGCGGCGAGAACATCGGCTGCGGGCATGTCGAGTCGGCGCTGCTGATGCACCCCCAGGTGCACGAGGCGGCGGTGTTCTCGGTGCCCGACGAGCGGCTGGGCGAGGAGGTGGGGGCGATGGTGCATGGCGACCCGGCCCTGGATGTCGAGGCCTTGCGGCAGTTCCTCTTGCAGCACCTGGCGCGCTACGAGGTGCCGCGCTACATCGTGGTGTCCGATGCGCCGCTTGCCCGTACGCCCTCGGGGAAGATCCTCAAGCGGGCGATCCGCGAGGCGGCCTTGGGACAGATCCAGCCGCCGGGGGCTCGCGGATAGCCGCGACGGCATTGGGGCTTGTTGCATTGCCAGGGACCGGTTCGGCCACTACGATCTTTCCTGGGTTCGCCGCGTCAGGGGTTGGCTCGAACGGGGGCTCCCCGGGTGATGGCATTCCCACAGAACCAAAACCCAGAGGAGACACCATGACACTTTTCAAGACGTCGGCCATGCCTGGCCGTCCCGGCACCTCACTCGCTCGCCGTGGCATCGTGGCGGCAGCCATCGCGCTCGCGTTCCAGGCCGTCCCGGCACACGCTTCGACCTCCATCCTGTTCATCGGCAACAGCTTCACCTACGGCGCGCTGACGCCGGCGGTGCAGAACTACAAGGTCACCAGCGTCAGCGACCTGAACTTCCTGAACGGCGTGGACAACGGCGTGGGCACGCGCATCGGCGGCGTACCGGCCCTGTTCAAGCAGATGACCGTGGACGCCGGCCTGGACTACACCGTCAGCCTGGAGACCTACCCGGGCAGCAACCTCGACCTGCACTACAACGACGCCGCCCACAAGGCGCTGATCGACCAGTCCTGGGACAAGGTGGTGATGCACGGGCAGAGCAACCTCGACTTCGGTGCCCCGAACAATCCGGCCAAGATCTCGCAGTACACCGGGTTGCTGGGTGCCATGTTCCAGGCGCGCAACCCGGCCGTGGACATCAGCCTGACCGCCACGTGGTCGCGTGCCGACCTGACCTACCCGCAGGGCGCCGGCTGTGCCACCAGCCCGTGGTGCAACCAGCCCATCACCCAGATGGCGCTGGACGTGCAGGCCGGATACTTCGTCGCCCAGTCCCAAAACGCGTCCATCGTCAGCCGCATCAACCCCGTGGGCTTGTCGTGGAACAACGCCATCAACGCGGGCTTTGCCGACCCCAACCCCTACGACGGCATCGACCCCGGCAAGGTCAACTTGTGGGCCAGCGACTCGTACCACGCCAGCATCTACGGCTACTACCTGCACGCGCTGGTCGTGTTCGGCGAAGAGACCGGCCGCGACCCGATGTCGCTGGGCTACGACACCGTGGCCCGAGACCTCGGCATGACCGCCGACCAGGCTTCGGCCCTGCAGGGCTTTGCCTCTTCCGCGATCTCAGCCGTCCCCGAGCCTTCGCAGTGGCTGATGCTGGCCATGGGCGGCGGCGTGATCGGCTGGCTGGCCCGGCGCCGGCGCGAGATCCAGGCCGAGGCGACCTGAGGCCGTGGTGCTGGCCGGCGTGGCGGCCACGAAGGCCAGCACGTCGTCCAGCACGGGCGCCACCCAATGCAGCGGGGGCGCAAAGGCGCCGATGAGCGTCTGGTGGCTGGCTCCGTCGTACAGGTGCAGCGCGGTGGGCGTGCCGGCGGCCTTCAAGCGGTCGGCCAGTGCCTGCGTGCTGCGGATGGGGTTCACCAGCGTGTCCTGCCGCGGCGCACCCAGGAAGGTGGGCACCGCCCGCGCCGCGCTGAACTCGATGGGCTGGGCGCGGGCCGGGTAGTGGGGGTGGAAGAACACCGGCTGCGCCTGCGGGTTGTCGGTCGGAAAGAAGTCGTAGGGCCCGGCCAGCCCGATCCAGCCCGCCAGCTGGGCCGGCTCGTGCCCGGTCGTGGCCAGCCAGCGAGGGTCCAGCGCAAGCATGGCCGCGTTGTAGCCGCCGGCACTGTGGCCCATCACGAACACGCGCTTCGGGTCACCGCCCAGGCCTGCGGCGTGCTCCAGACCCCAGGCCAGGGCCCCTGCGCAGTCCTTGAGGAAGTCGGGATAGCGCACTGCCGGATAGAGCCGGTAGTCGGCCACCAGCGTCAGCACGCCATGGGCGGCGAGCGCAGCACCCACGAAGGCATAGTCGGCACGCTCGCCGCTGTTCCACGAGCCGCCGTAGAAGAACACCACCACGGGCCATCCGCCCGGTGGTGCCGCGGCGCTGGGCGTGTAGATATCCAGCGCCTGGCGGGCCAGGGGGCCGTAGGCCACGCCAGGGCTCAGGGCATGCCCGCTGCCCGTACGGGCCAGTGCATTGAGCACCCGCAAGGGGGCGCAGGCGGTCACGGTGATCAGCACCAGCAGGAGCAGCAGGCCGTACAAGAGCAGGTGACGAAGGGGGTGCAAGGGGGGTTCCTCCTGGCCAGTCGGCACGACGCAGTCCGGCCCGATGGCTTGGCGCCGTCACCCACCATACGGGATCAGTGCCCCGCTGGATGCCATCCGCGATCTGTCGCGTTTCTTTACAGCACCCACCACCTGGAGCCGGTTTGAGCGCTCGCAGGCCGCCCGGCACCTCATCGCAGATGCCGTGGCCTTCGGCGTGTGCTCCATCACGGCGCGGTGAAGTGGCAGCAGAGCGGGCCCCTGCCGGGTCGTGTGGTCTCTCACGCCGGCCCTGACTTCCAGCCGGTGCATGCGCTGATGGAGAAGACCGAAAACGGCCGCCGGCGCGCATCGCGGCCCTGGTCTTGCTGTTGAGGAGGCAGCGGGCCCGTCGATGTGACCCGAGCCCTTCGCCAAACTTTCTCCATCGGAAAATCATGCGCAAACTCACCCTGACCGCTGCCGCCGCCTTGCTGGCCCTGCCCCTGCTCTCGATCGCGGGCACCGTGCCGCTGGCCAGCATTGCATTCGATGCCTCCCACGGCACCATCGCCACCAGCTTCCTGGCCACTGCCGGCACCACCTATGTCGTCCACGCCAGTGGCTTCGTCGACATTGCTGCGACGGCCAGCACACCCACGGCGGACTACCTGGTGGATGCGAACGGCGTGCTGCAGGCCGATGCCACGGCCTATGCCAACAGCTACTTCCGGTACCACGTCGCCCCTTACACCAACGCGCTCGCGGGCCAGACCCGCAGCTACGCACCCGGGCTGGCCTTCGGTGAGCTTTACGGCAGTTGGAATGGCGACTGGGACCACCGGTTCGTGATCGGCACCGACAGCCTGATCAGCAGCAGCCTGGCCGGCTCCCGCCTGTTCCTGAGCATTGCCGACGGCAGCCCCTGGGACAACGTGGGTACCTACCGCGTGACCATCGGCCTGCAGGAGTCCGCTGTGCCGGAACCTGCCAGCCTGGGCCTGGTGGGCTTGGCACTGGCTGCCCTGGTGGGTGTGCGCCGCACCGGGGCCCATCGCCCGGCCGCGGCCTGATCCTGCCGCTGCAAGGCCTGGCAGCTCGGCCGCCGCGCGGCGAGCACGCTTGAGCCTGGGGGCTTACTCGGCGTAGCCCGGGTTCTCGCGGTCCAGCTTGCGCAGCAGGGCGGGCCAGGCCAGGTTGGCGCCCTGCCCAGCCGTGGCGGTCTTGCCGACATTGGCATTGGCCGCGATCGGCCCCGGGCCGATGAGGTTGAGCTCGCCGCCGGCCTGCGCGTCGATCTGGATGCGGCAGGTGGCTTCGAAGAAGTACATGTTGAGGAACGCGTCCGGGATGGTGCGCCCGACGGTCAGCAGGCCGTGGTTGCGCAGCATCAGGAAGTTGGCGTGGCCCAGGTCCGCCTGCAGGCGCGGCTTCTCGTCGTGGTTCAGCGCGATGCCTTCGTAGTCGTGATAGGCCAGCGAGCTCAGGATCAGCGTGGACTGCTGGCTCAGCGGCAGCACGCCGGCCTTCTGCGCGCTGACGGCCACGCCCGCGCGGCTGTGCGTGTGCAGCACGCAGCCGGCGTCTTCGCGCACTTCGTGGATGCAGCTGTGGATGGTGAAGCCCGCCGGGTTCACCGGGAACGGCGATTCGCGCAGCTTGTTGCAGCGCTGATCGATGAGCACCAGGCTCGAGGCCGTGATCTCGTCGAACATCAGGCCGTAGGGGTTGATCAGGAAGTGGTGCTCGGGCCCGGGCATGCGGGCCGAGATGTGCGTGAACACCAGGTCGCTCCAGCCGTAGGCGGCCACCAGCCGGTAGGCGGCGGCCAGGTTCACGCGCAGCTGCCACTCTTCGGCGCTGACCACTTCCTTGAGAGACGGGATTTTCATGGGAGGCCTCGACGGTGGTGGGGGACGGTTTTCGACACGTCGAAGAATACCCTTCACCGGCGCCTTTGGCAGGCCCTCGAAGCCAGGGCTTCCCCGGTGAAAGCCCGGTGATAGAGTCCATCGGACCCCAACGACGACGGAGATTCCCGATGGACGCGCAACAGCTGGTTTCAGAGTTCCTGGCCTCCGAGCATGGCGTGCAGGCGGCGCAGGCCTTGAGCGCCCAGGGCGTCGGCGCGGCCGATGCGCAGCAGCTGTTGAGCCAGGCGGCCACGGCCGGCGTGGCACACGCCGAAGAACAGCACGCCGGGCTGCTCGGCGAGCACGCGGGCAAGAGCTTCTTCGCGGCCTTCGCGTCGGGCCTGGTGCGGGGCGACGGATTCTTCAAGTCGCTGGTGGACGGGGGCGAGGGCGTGATCACGGGCCGCATTGCCGAATCGATGGCCGCGGGCTCCAGCGTCAGCCCCTCCACCGCCTCCACCCTGGCCGCCGCGGCCACGCCCTTCGTGCTGGCCTTCCTGAAACAGAAGCTAGGCTGAAGGCGGGTCTTCAGCGCACCCATGGCCCGCTTCGCCTTCGACAACACCTACGTCCGCGAGCTCCCGGGCTTCTACGCGCCCTGGCAGCCTGCGATCGCGCCGGCACCGCAGCTGCTCTACCTGAACGACGCGCTGGATGCCGAGCTCGGCCTGGGTGCGGCCGCGCTGCCGCCCGATGAAGCCGCGGCCGTGTTCAGCGGCAACGCCTTGCCAGCAGGGGCCGAACCCATTGCGCAGGCCTATGCGGGCCACCAGTTCGGCGGCTTCTCGCCGCAGCTCGGCGATGGCCGTGCCTTGCTGCTGGGCGAGGTGATCGATGCCCGAGGACAGCGCCGCGACATCGCCTTCAAGGGCTCGGGCCGCACGCCGTTTTCACGCGGGGGCGACGGCAAGGCGGCCGTGGGCCCCATGCTGCGCGAGGTGCTGATCGGCGAAGCCATGCACGCCCTGGGCATCCCCACCACGCGGGCCCTGGCGGTCGTGGCCACGGGCGAGCTGGTGCGGCGCGAGGGCGCCTTTCCGGGGGCGGTGCTCACGCGGGTGGCCGCCAGCCATTTGCGGGTGGGCACCTTCCAGTACTTTGCCGCGCGCGGTGATACCGAACGTCTGGCCCTGCTGGCCGATTACGCCATCGCCCGGCACGACCCGGCCCTGGCCGGCACCGCCGGCCGCCACCTGGCGTTCCTG
This sequence comes from uncultured beta proteobacterium, assembly GCA_903822435.1. Classification (GTDB taxonomy): domain Bacteria; phylum Pseudomonadota; class Gammaproteobacteria; order Burkholderiales; family Burkholderiaceae_C; genus Rubrivivax. The sequence goes on from CAIJPE010000308.1 coordinate 6,158, forward strand.
GCCTCCGTGGCTCACCGCCAGGCCACGCTGATGGCGCAGTGGATGAACGTGGGCTTCATCCACGGCGTGATGAACACCGACAACATGACCATCTCGGGCGAGACCATCGACTACGGTCCCTGCGCCTTCATCGAAGCCTACGACCCCGCCACGGTCTTCAGCAGCATCGATCACGGCGGCCGCTACGCCTACGGCAACCAGCCGCCGATCGCCCGCTGGAACCTGGCTCGCCTGGCCGAGACGATGCTGCCCCTGATGGCCGCCCCCGACGACGAGGCCGCGGCGGCCCGGGCGGTGGCACAGGTCACCGAGGTGATCGATGCCTTCCCGGCCTGGTATGCGGCAGCCCTGCTGCGGGGCCGGCGCGCCAAGCTCGGCCTGCAGTCCATCGCCGACGATGCCGCCGACACGGCCCTGGCCGAAGACTGGCTCGCGCTGCTGCAACAGCACGCCGTGGACTTCACGCTGGCCTGGCGCCGCCTGTGCGACGCCGCCGCTGGCGACGCCAACCCGCTGCGCGCGCTGTTCGCCGAGCCTTCGGCCGTCAACCCCTGGCTGGCGCGCTGGCAGGCGCGCTGCGCCCAGGAAGACGGGCCCGACGGCCCCGCCGCCGCGGCCCCGCGTGCAGCGCGCATGCGCGCTGTCAACCCCTGGCTGATCCCGCGCAACCACCGGGTCGAAGAAGCGCTGGCCGCGGCCTCCGAGCACGGCGACCTGGCGCCCTTGCGCCAACTGCTGGCCGCCCTGCGCCGGCCGTTCGATGAAGACGTTTCATTCTCGCGTTATGCCGAGCCCGCACCCGCTGCCCTCACGGCGGGCTATCAGACCTTCTGCGGCACCTGAGCGGCGGCGCCGCCCGCCGCCCCCGGCCACAAGCGCACCACCAGCGCTGCGGCAGCACCTGCCACGGCCAGGGCCACCACGGCCTGCCAGCCCACCACGGCCAGCAGCTGGCTGCCCAACGCGGCGCCCGCGGTCATGCCGATGAACATGCCAAACAAGAGCACGGCATTCAGGCGGCTGCGGGCGCCAGCGTCGATGGCATAGACGATGGTCTGGTTGGCGATCAGCGAAGCCTGCACCCCCAGGTCGAAGCAGACCGCGCAGGCCGCCAGCAGCACGAGCTGTGCGGTCGCAGGCAGCCACGGCCCCAGCGCCATCGCCGCGAACGACGCCAGCACGAGCACCGTGCCCAGCCGCGCCACCACTTCGGGCCCGTGGCGGTCGGCGAGCCGGCCCGCCACCGGTGCCGCCAGCGCGCCCACCGCACCGGCAAGCCCGAAACTGCCGGCCGCCGCCGGACCCAGGTGGAAGGGGGCGCCGTGCAGCATCACCGCAAGGGTCGACCAGAAGGCGCTGAAGCCCACCGAAATGAGCGCCTGCGCCACCGTCGCGCGGCGCAGCCGGCCATGGCGCAGCCACAGCGCCACCAGTGACCGGAGCAGGGCGCCGTAGGCCAGCTGCGTGGTGGCCTGTATCCGCGGCAGGCCGCGCCAGGCCGCCACCCCGAACGCGGCCATGCTGCCCGCCGCGATCAGGAACATGGCGCGCCAGCCCAGGTGCTCGGCCACCAGGCCGCTGACCATGCGCGACAACAGGATGCCCAGCAGCAGCCCGGTCATGATCATGCCCACCACCTTGCCCCGATGCTCGGTCGGCGCCAGCGTGGCGGCCGCGGGCACGATGTCCTGAGCCAGCGTGGCCACCACGCCGATGGCCAGGCTGGCCAGCAGCAGCACCCCGATCGAAGGCGCAGCGGCAGCCGCCAGCAGCGCCATGCACAGCGCTGCCGTCTTGCACAGGATGATTCCCCGGCGGTCGTAGCGGTCGCCCAGCGGGGCCAGCAGCAGGATGCCCAGCGCATAGCCCAGTTGGGTGAGCGTCGGGATCCAGCCTGCCGCCCGCGTGGTGGCGCCGATGTCGGCGGCCATCACGGCCAGCATGGGGTGGCTGTAGTAGAGCGACGCCACGGCCAGCCCCGCGCCCGTGGCCAGCAGCAGCACCCGCCGGGTGGGCAGCGTCGGGGCAGCGGGCTCGGCTTGGGCCGCGTGGGATGGGATCGGCAAGAGGGTGTCCGGCAGGTGGCAGCGCGGGCCCGCGCCACCCTATGATGCGGCATCCCAGCAGAGGGCGCGCCATGAGCAAGGCCATCGGTTTCGACACCACGCAGGTCTTCATCGCCGGCCGCTGGCGGGCACCCGCCGGTGGGCAACAGCTGCCGCTGGTCGACCCTTCCGACGGCCAGCCGCTGGCGCATATCGCGCGCGGCACCGCCGCCGATGTCGACGCCGCCGTGCAGGCGGCCCAGGCGGCCCTGGATGGCCCCTGGGGTGCTTGCACCGCCGCCGAACGCGGCCGTCTGCTGATGACCCTGAGCGCCCGCGTGCTGGAGCAGGCCGACGAACTGGCGCGCCTGGAGGCACTGGACGTGGGCAAGCCGCTCAAGCAAGGCTGCGCCGATGCCGTGGCCCTGGCGCGCTACCTCGAGTTCTACGGGGGAGCGGCCGACAAGGTGATGGGCCAGACCATCCCCTTTGCCAACGGGTACACGGCGTTTTCGATGCGCGAGCCGCACGGCGTCACGGCGCACATCGTGCCCTGGAACTACCCGATGCAGATCATCGGCCGCAGCGTGGGTGCCGCGCTGGCCATGGGCAATGCCTGCGTGCTCAAGCCCGCCGAAGAGGCCTGCCTCACCGCGCTGGCCTTCGCGCGCATCGCCCAAGAGGCGGGCCTGCCCGACGGCGCCCTGAACCTCGTGCCCGGCCTGGGCGAAGAGGCCGGAGCGGCCCTCTCGGCCCACCCGGACGTGCGGCACATCTCGTTCACGGGCTCCGTGCTGGTGGGCGGGCTGATCCAGGCCGCCGCAGCGCGCAACGCCGTGCCGGTGACGCTGGAGCTCGGCGGCAAGAGCCCGCAGCTGGTCTTCGACGACGCCGACCTGGATGCCGCGCTGCCCTTCCTGGTCAACGCGGGGATCCAGAACGCCGGGCAGACCTGCTCGGCGGCTTCGCGCATCCTCGTGCAGCGCGGCCTGTTCGATGCCGTCGTGGCCCGCATGGCCGAGCGCTACCGGGCGTTGCGCGTGGCCCCGGCCCTGGCCGACCCCGACGTGGGGCCGCTCATCAGCCGGCGCCAGCAGGAAATCGTGCAGGGCTACCTGGCGCTGGTGCGCGACAGCGGCCTGGCCATCGCCGCACAGGCGCCGCTGCCGCCCGATCTGCCGGCCGGTGGTTGCTACGTCGCGCCCACCCTGGTGACGGGCGCCAGGCCGGGCGACCGAATCGCCCAGGAGGAGATCTTCGGCCCGGTGCAGGTCGTGATGCCTTTCGACGACGAGGCCGACGCCCTGCGCATCGCCAACGGCACGGCCTTCGGCCTGGTGGCCGGCGTGTGGACGCGCGACGGCAGCCGCGCGCTGCGCCTGGCCCGCAAGCTGCACTGCGGCCAGGTCTTCATCAACAACTATGGCGCTGGTGGCGGCATCGAGCTGCCCTTCGGCGGCGTCAAGCACTCGGGGCACGGGCGCGAGAAGGGCTTCGAGGCGCTCTACGGCTTCTCGGTGCTCAAGACCGTGGCCATCAAGCACGACTGACAACGGCCGCTGCGCCTTCAGGAGACGACGACATGACAAGCACCCATCACCCCGGTCGGCTTGAAGGCAAGGTGGCCGTGGTCACCGGTGGCGGCTCGGGCTTCGGCGCCGGCATTTGCGCCAAGTTCGTCCATGAAGGCGCGCAAGTGGTGGTGGCCGACATCGACCTGCAGGCTGCGCTGGATGTGGCGGCCAGGCTCGGGCCTGCGGCACGGGCGCTGCGCGTGGACGTGACGCAGGCGGCCGACCTGCGGGTGATGCTCGACGCGGCCCAGGTGCATTTCCGGCGGCTGGACATCTTGGTCAACAACGCCGGCGTCACCCACTTGCCGCAGGCGCTGGAAGACGTGACCGAGGCCGACTTCGACCGCATCGTGGCCGTCAACATGAAGGCCATCTACCTGGCCATGCGCGAGGTGGTGCCGCGCCTGAAGGCCAACCCGCCTGGGCCCAAGGGCATCCGCGGCGTGGTGCTGAACATGGCCAGCACCGCCGGGGTCAGCCCGCGCCCACGCCTGGGCTGGTACAACGCCAGCAAGGGCTGGGTGATCACGGCCACCCGCGCCAATGCGGTTGAACTGGCGCCTTTCGGCATCCGCGTGGTGGCGCTCAACCCGGTGGCCGGCGAGACGCCGCTGCTCAAGTCCTTCATGGGCCAGGACACGCCCGAGGTGCGCGCCAAGTTCCTGTCCAGCATCCCGCTGGGCCGCTTCAGCACGCCCGAGGACCTGGGCAATGCCGCGTGCTACCTGTGCAGCGACGAGGCCTCGATGATCACCGGCGTGTGCATGGAAGTGGACGGCGGGCGCTGCATCTGAAGGCCGGCAGGGCCGGCCGGCTCACCCCACCGCGGCGGACCGGGAATACGCGGCCCTGAACCAGCCCAGCCCCGCCGACGTGCCGGCCCGCGGCCGGTACTCGCAGCCGATCCAGCCATCCCAGCCGAGGGCGTCGATCACCTCGAAGAGGTGGGGGTGGTTCAACTCGCCCCGGTCGGGCTCCTGCCTGTCGGGCACGCCCGCGATCTGGATGTGGCCCACGCGCCCGGTGGGCAGGTACTGCCGCAGCTTCGTCGTCACGTCGCCCTCGACGACCTGGCAGTGATACAGGTCCATCTGAACCTTGAGGTTCGGCGCCCCGGTCTCGGCCACGATGGCGTGCGCCTCGGCCTGGTGGTTGAGGAAGTAGCCGGGGATGTCGCGCGTGTTGATGGGCTCCATCAGCACGTCCACGCCGCGGCCGGCGGCCTGCCCGGCGGCCCAGGCCAGGTTCTCGACATACGTGCCGCGCAGCGCGGCCCGCTCGGCGCCGGCCGGGGCCAGGCCGGCCATCACGTGCACGCGGGGGCAGTGCAGGGCGGCGGCATAGTCCAGCGCCGTGAGCACGCTGCTGCGGAATTCGCCCTGGCGCCCCGGCAGGCAGGCGATGCCGCGCTCGCCGGCCTCCCATTGGCCCGGCGGCGCGTTGAACAGGACCTGCTGCAGCCCGTGGCCGGCCAGGCGGGCCGCCAGTTCGGCGCCTGGGTGGGCATAGGGGAACAGGTACTCCACCGCGCCGAAGCCATCGGCTGCGGCCGCGGCAAAGCGGTCGAGGAAATCGTGCTCCACATAGAGCATGCTCAGGTTGGCGGCGAAGCGGGGCATGCGGTCTCCAGTCGGTTTGGGCTCTGTGTGCGGCGTTACCAGCGCACGCCGAAGTGCGTGCGCAACTCGTCGATCTGCGCCGCGCTCAGGGGCTCGGGCCGCGTCAGCAGCCACAGCCGGGCGGTCTCTTCCAGCTCTTCCAGCAGGGCGCTGGCCTCGTCCAGGTCGTGGTGCCACACGTTCGGCCCCAGGCGGTCGAGCATCACGGCGCGGATGGGCTTGCCGGCGTTCTGCGCGGCCTGAATGCAGCGCGCGACCGCATCGCCCACGGCCGGGTCGCCCGGGCGGTGGTAGGCAATGAGCGGCACGTGCCCGACTTTCATCACCTGGTAAGGGGTGATCGGCGGCACGATGTCCTGCGGCTGCCACACGCCGGCCAGGGTCAGCGCCACCAGGTGCGTGGAATGGGTGTGGATGACGCAGCGCGCCGCGGGGTCGGCCGCGTAGATTCGGCGGTGCAGGGCCAGCGTCTTGGAAGCCGGGTCGCCCGCGGTCTGCAGGCCCTGCAGGTCGACCTCGGCCAGCCGCTGAGGGTCGAGCCGGCCCAGGCAGGCATTGGTGGGCGTGATCAGAAAACCGCTGCCGGTGCGCACGCTGATGTTGCCGGCCGTGCCGTGCACGTAGCCGCGCGCGTGCAGCGAGGCGCCGACGCGGCACAGGTCTTCGCGCAGGCCCATGGTCAGGCGCCGGCCAGCCGCGTGAAGGCCTTGGCGAAGAAGTCGGCCGTGCCGAAATTGCCCGACTTCAGCGCCAGGTGCAGGGTCTGGCCGCCTTGCTCTGTCGTGTGCACGGCCGTCCAGGGCACGCCGGGGTCGATCTGCGGGCCGATGGCCATCTGCCGGATGCCCAGCGCCTGCACCACCGCGCCCGAGGTCTCGCCCCCGGCCACCACCAGCTGCCGCACGCCCAGCCCCACCAGGCCCACCGCGATGCGCGCCAGGGCGTGTTCCACCAGTTCGCCCGCGCGCGCCGCGCCCAGCTGCGCCTGCACTGCCAGCACGGCCGCAGGTTCGGCCGTGGCCTGCAACAGCACCGGGCCCTGACCCGCCCCCAGCCGCGGCGCGGCCCACGCCAGCGCCTGCGCCACCACATCGGTGCCCGTGGCCAGCGCCAGCGGGTCGACCGTGAACGCCGGCCTGCCCAGCGCGCGGTGATGCTGCACCTGCTGAAGCGTGGCTTGCGAACAGCTGCCCGACACCACGGCCTGCAGGCCCGTGGCCGGGGGCAACTGGTCGGCCGCTTGGCTGCCCCCTTGCGTGCCCGATTGCACAGTGTGCAGCCCCCAGTTCTGCGCCAACCCGATGGCCACGCCCGAGCCCGCCGTGACCAGTGCCATGCCCTTCAGCGCGGCACCGATGTGCATCAGGTCGGCGTTGCTGATGGCGTCCACCACGGCCACGCGCACGCCTCTGGCCTGCAGGGCCGCAAAACGTTCGCGGATGGCCGCCGCGCCGCGCGCCACCACCTCGTGGTCCACCAGCCCCACCGGGTGCGGTGTCTGCGCCTGCAGCACACGCACCAGGTTGGCATCGGTCATGGGGGTGAGCGGGTGGTGGCGCATGCCGCTGTCGCTCAGCAGCACGTCGCCCACGAAGAGGTGGCCCTTGTAGATCGTGCGCTGGTTCTCGGGGAAGGCCGGGCAGGCGATGGTGAAGCCGCTGCCGGGCGCATCGGCCAGCGCGTCGAGCAGCGCATCCGTCACCGGCCCGATGTTGCCCGCGGGCGTGGAATCGAAGGTCGAGCAGACCTTGAAGTAGATCTGCCCGGCGCCTTGCTGGCGCAGCCAGGCCAGCGCCTGCAGCGACTGCGCCACCGCCAGGCTGGCCGGGATGGTGCGGCTCTTCAGCGCCACCACGATGGCGTCGGCCTCGACCGGCAGAGCCGCCCCTTCGGGCACGCCGATCGTCTGCACCGTGCGCAGGCCGCTGCGAACCAGGTTGTTGGCCAGGTCGGTGGCGCCGGTGAAATCGTCGGCGATGCAGCCGAGCAGCACGCGGGGCATGGCCGTGCTCAGCCCGCGGCCTTGGGCAGATCGATGCCCGGAAAGATCTTGATCACCGCCGAATCGTCCTCCTTCGCGTAGCCCGCCGTGGAGGCCTGCATGAACATCTGGTGCGCGGTGCTGGCCAGCGGCAGCGGGAATTTGCTGGCCCGGGCGGTGTCCAGCACCAGGCCCAGGTCCTTGACGAAGATGTCCACGGCCGACAGCGGCGTGTAGTCGGCCTTCAGCACATGGGCCATGCGGTTCTCGAACATCCAGCTGGTGCCCGCGCTGTGGGTGATCACCTCGTACAGCGCATGCGCGTCCACGCCTTCACGCAGGCCCAGGGCCATGGCTTCGGCCGCGGCGGCGATGTGCACGCCGGCCAGCAGCTGGTTGATGATCTTCACCTTGCTGCCGTTGCCCGCGCGGTCACCCAGGCGGTAGACCTTGGCGGCCATCGCGTCCAGCGCACTGCCGCAGCGCTCGAAGGCTTCGGGCCGGCCGGCGGCCATCATCGTCATCTGGCCGCTGGCGGCCTTGGCGGCGCCGCCCGAGATGGGCGCGTCCAGGTACAGCAGGCCCAGCGCTTCGGTGCGCGCCTCCAAGGCCATCGAGACGTTGGGGTCGACCGTGGAACACATGACGAAGACGCTGCCCGGTGCCATGCCGCTGGCTGCGCCCTCGGGGCCGAAAAGCACGGTCTCGGTCTGCTGCGCATTGACCACCACCGACACCACGATGCCGCAGGCGCGGCCCACTTCGGCCGGGCTGGCGCAGGCCACGCCGCCTTCGCGGGCGAAGGCCTCGGCCGCACCGGGCCGGGCATCGCACACGTGCAC
>CAIJPE010000309.1 GCA_903822435.1 uncultured beta proteobacterium
CGACCTGCGCTCGCGCATCGCCCACCTCGAAGGGCGGGCCGAACTCGACCCCCACGACATGCTTCGCGCCCACGTGCTGTCGCGCATCGTGTTCGACGCCTGGCGGGCTGCAGGCCTGAACCTGGAGAGCTGGCGCGAGCTGCAACCCGTGGTCCACGATGAGTTCGCCCTGCTGGTGGAAGAGGCTTATCACGAGGCCAACCGCTGGCTGATGGAGCAGGGCGTTCTGGCCGAAGTCGACCTGCGCCCCTTCATTCGGCGTTCGCGCACGCACCCCAACGCCCCGCTGGGCTGGCAGGCGGGCACTGGCGTGACCTACGGCCCGCGCGACGACGGGGCTTCGATCGGCCTGGGGGGTCCCTCGGGCTACGGGCCCACCACCGGCTTCGGCGGCGGGCCGCGCAGCGGCTTCGGCGGCTGGGTCGGCGGTGGCGGCGGCAGCGGGGGGGACGCCCGCGGCGGCATCGTGGGCGAAGAGACCCGCATGATGACCCGCGGCGCGCCGCTGACCCGCAGCCGCGAGCACGCCGAGGCGATGCTCGGCCGGATCAACCGCCTGGTGGGCCGGCACGTTCCGGATTTCGGCCACTCCACGCGCTCGCAGAATCTGCCTGTGCAGCAGCGCCCGGCGGCCGTGATGTCGGCGGGCCTGGCCCGGGCGATCGAATCCGCGCAACAAGGCATCCGCCAGCGCCTGACGCCGACTGCCCACCACGGCGAGCAGATGATCACCGCGCCGGTGATGCTGGAGGATCTGCACCAGCGCAAGCAGGCACTGAAGAAGGCCGCGGCCACCCCCGAAGAGCGGGCCACGATCGAGATCGTGGCACTGCTGTTCCAGAGCATCCTCACCGAAGACCGCATCCCGGCCAGTGTGCGGGTGTGGTTCGCCCGGCTGCAGATGCCGGTGCTGCGCGTGGCCGTCACCGAGCCTGATTTCTTTGCCACCATCGACCACCCGGCCCGCCGCCTCATCGACCGCATGGGCGCCTGCGTCATGGGCTTCGACGGGGCCGGGGCCAGCGTGGGCGAGGCGCTGGAGAAGGAAATCAAGCGCATCGTGCAGGTGGTGGAGGCCTACCCCGACACCGGCCGGCGCGTCTTCCAGACCGTGCTGACCGAGTTCGAGAAGTTCCTGGAGCACTACTTCAGCACCGAGAACGAGGCCACCAAGCGCGGGGTCTCGCTGGCCCAGCAGGTCGAGCAGCGCGAGACCCTGGCCATCCAGTACACGATCGAGCTGCGCCGCATGCTCAACGAGGTGCCGGTTCAGGAGGGCGTGCGCCAGTTCCTGTTCCATGTGTGGGCCGATGTGCTGGCCACCACCGCGGTTCGCTTCGGCGGCCAGGGCGAGCAGACCAAGACCATGAAACGCGCGGCGGCTGACCTGATCTGGAGCGCCAGTGCGAAGGTCACGCGCGAAGAACGCGCCGAGGTGATCCGCCGCCTGCCGGTGCTGTTGAAGTCCCTGCGAGAGGGCATGGTCTCGGCCGGCATGGATTCCGGCAAGCAGGACGAGCACATCCAGCAGCTCAACAACTCGCTGGCCGCCGCATTCACCGCCAAGGCGGCCGTGATCCCCGACGAGCGTCTGCGCGAGCTGATGGAGCGGCTGGAGACCCTGGAGGAGCTGCTGCCCGAAGCCCAGGACGTGGACATCGACGAGTCGATGGTGCTGGACCTCTCGGGGCACCGCAATTCCGAACTCGAAGTGGTGCTGGACGGTGGCTCCATGCCGGCGCCGGCCATGGTGGCCTGGGCCCGCGAGCTTCAGGTGGGCAGCTGGTACATGCTCGACCGCGGTGGCCACAGCGAGGCCGTGCAACTGGCCTGGCACGGCTTGCGCAAGCAGCTGTCGCTGTTCGTCACCCCACAGGGCCGCTGCGTGCTGTTCCAGCAGCACCGCCTGGCGAGCTACCTGCAGGCGGGCCTGATGCTGCCCGCCCAGGATGAAGCGCTGACCGTGCGCGCCACGCGCAGCGCGCTGGCCAAGCTCGACGTCGACGCCTCCAGGCTTCTCAGCTGAATCGGCCCAGGGGGCGATGCCGATGGCCCGGCGAAGCCGGTTCCGCACCGTGCACCTGGCCGGGGCAGGCCTGAACGGCCGCCTCGGATTCAATGGATCAGTCGGTCTCCCGGATCGACGAAGAGTTCGTCGAGGATCAGCGCGTCGGGCTCTTCCCCCAGGCTCCAGAAGACCATCAGCACGATGATCTTGAGGTCTTCCAGGTCCATCGGGCCGCCGCCCACCGCCATGGCTCGGTCGATGACCATCTCGCGCATGGGTGCGGGCAACACGCCGGCGGATTCCAGGAAGGCGATGAATCCGACCGAGGCTTCGTCCAGGACTTCGCGTTCGGCATCGGTGTAGATCCGCATGCTGCCCTGCACAGGCGTGCCGGTAACGGATTCCGCACTGCTGGCGAGGCCATCGAGCCACCGCAAGGCGTCCTGGATTTCCTCGGGTTCGAAGCCCACGGCCGAGAGCTTGCGCGAGAGCTGCTTGGGCTCCGGGCAGGCGTCGGGGCGCCAGTAGTTCTCGTAGAGATAGACCAGAACGTCGAACATGAATTCACTATACCCGAGCGCCGCCCCCAGCAATCGCCGGAGATCGTGCCGGCTGGCTAGCCGGTGCTCCGACGCTGGTAAAGCCCGCCGGGCAGGCGGGCCACCCGGCCTTGCAGCTCCAGGTCGAGAAGCCGCGCGCTGAGCTCGGCCGTGGGCCAGCCGGTGCGTGCCAGCAGGGCGTCCAGCGTCACCGGGTCGTGGCCGAGGGCCTGCAGCAAGGGGTCCTCGCCCGGGGCGGACGTTTCATCCGGCGCGTCCAGCAGGCAGGCCTGGCGGGTCATGGCCGGGCCCTGCAGTTCTTCCAGCACGTCCTCGGCCGACTCCACGAGCTTGGCGCCCTGCTTGATCAGCAGGTGGCAGCCCCGCGACTGTTCGGCATGGATCGAGCCCGGAATGGCATAGACGTCGCGCCCGGCCTCCAGCGCCAGCCGGGCCGTGATCAGCGAGCCCGAGCGAAGGGCGGCTTCGACGACCAGCGTGCCGCGCGACAGCGCCGCGATGATGCGGTTTCGCTGCGGAAAGTTCTCGGCCAGCGGGGGCGTGCCCGGCGCGTACTCGCTGACCAGTGCGCCCAATGCGGCGATGCGCTGGGCCAGCGCGGCGTGCCGCGCGGGGTAGCAGCGGTCCAGGCCGGTGCCCACCACCGCCACGGTCGGCGCGCCGCAGGACAGGGCGCCTTCGTGCGCCGCCGCATCGATGCCCAGCGCCAGCCCCGAGACGATGGTGTAGCCGTGCCGGCCCAGGCCCGCCGCGAAGGCGCGCGCGTTGTCCAGGCCCTGCGCGGTGGGCTTGCGGCTGCCCACCACCGCCACCGAAGGGGCCGACAGCGCGTCCAAGCGGCCCTGCACGTACAGCAGCAAGGGCGGGTCGGCTGTCTGCAGCAGCAAGGGTGGCCACGCGGCGTCGCCCAGGCTCAGGACGTGCCGGTCGGGGCCGCCCGACAGCCAGGCCTGGGCGGCTTGCCAGCGCAGGTCGAAAGCCGACGGGACTTCTGCCAGTGCGTCGGCCAGCGCCGCGCCCACCAGGTTGCGCAGGGCCGCCCTGGATGCCGACAGCACGGCGGCGGGCGACCCGAAGGCTGCCAGAAGTTGCCGTGCGGTATCGCGGCCGACGCCCGGCGTCTCCAACAACCGGAACCAGGCGGCGAAATCGTCAGCAGCGGCCACGGGGTGTGCCGGGCCGCGGCGGCGCGGCTGCGCCCCGCGGTGGGGTGCGGCTGGCCGGCGCGGCAGCCGGGTTCAGGGTTGGGTGAAGCGATCGCCGGCGCTGACCGGTTCCAGCACGTTCAGGATCAGGGCGTAGGACACGCGCTCGAAGGTGCGGAACACGAAGATCAGGCCGTGCCGTTCGTCGGGCAGCCGCATGGCCACCTTCGCGCCCGGAGTGGTGGTGTCCACCGCGGGCTGGCCGGCGCGCCACAGGGCCAGCACGTGGCCGCGCTCGATGCCGTCGCGCTTGCCGCGGTTGATGGAAACCACCTGGTTCTGCCCGGCATTCACGCCGTCGCCGTAGATGGCCACGATGCGGCCGTCCAGCGCCGCCAGCGGGGCGTGCGGCACGTAAGCCACCAGTTCTTGCTGCGGCACCGGCGACAGCCGGTCGCCCACGCCGGCTTCGAGCCGCGTGGTGGTGACCTTGAAGGTGTCGGGCACCACGACGTTGCGGTCGTTGGGGGACGCCACGCCTTCGCCAGCCCTCTGGCGCTCGGCCGTGCCCACGTAGCGGCCTTCGTAGCCCAGCACCTCGCGGGTTTCGGGGTCGATCAGCGGCGTGAGTTCGCGGAAGAGGCGGAAGTCGCGCGCGCCGCCCAGGTCGCCCCGGACGTAGGCGGTCTCCCCGCGCGAGACCATCACGCGGCCTTCCTGCGTGGCCACGATGCGCGGCGCGGTTTCGAGCTCGTTGCTGTCGAAGACCACGGCCTCGGTCAGGAAAGGACCGATCAGGTTGAGCGGGATGGTGGCGATGGCGCCGTTGTCCAGCACCTGGCTGCGCACCTTGGGCGAGAGCTTGACGGTGTTGTTCGGGATCCCCTGGCCATCGGCCAGGCGCAACCGGGCCCTGCCGTCCTTCTTTTCGAGCACCAGCACCTGGCCCGGGTAGATCAGGTGCGGGTTGCGGATCTGCTCGAGGTTCATGCCCCAGAGTTCGGGCCAGCGCCAGGCCGATTTCAGGAACAGGCTGGAGATGCCCCAGAGGGTGTCGCCGCGCTGGACGGTGTGGGAATCGGGGGCGTTGGGGGCCAGGTCGGCCAGCGGCACGCCGGCCTGCGCCACGCGCTGCGCGGTGTCGCGCCATTCGGGGCTGACGGGCAGCTTGCTGGTCTGGGCCTGGGCCAGCCCGGACGTCGCACCCAGGGCCGCCGCGAGGGCCACCCCGGCTGCCACCGTGCGCAGCCGTTGCGGCAGGGCAGGCCGCACTTCGTGCGGCGTGGCGTAGTTGCCGCGGCGATCGCAAATGCTCATGACGCTTTTAGTCTCCAGGCGGTTGGCTTGGCGGCGGCGGATGCGAAAATACGCCGAGGCCTGCGGGGGGCGAACCCCGTGCGCATGCGATCAAAACCGCAAGCCCGAGGTCCAGCTTGCTCATATCGTTTCACAGATTCTGCCCATAAACCCTTGACGTCGCAACGAAACCGGCCGCCCGTGCGGTACCCCACACCCTCCGAGGTGTGCCCGCCGTTGTGACCCCTCCACAGCTGTTGCGAGCTGTTTCCACACCCACATTTCGCCACGCCAAACATGGCTCTGCTCACCATCCTTCGCTACCCCGACCCACGGCTGCACACCGTGGCAAAGCCCGTCGCGGCGGTCGATGACCGCATCCGGCGCCTCGTCGACGACATGGTCGAGACCATGTACGCCAGCGAGGGTGTCGGCCTGGCGGCCACGCAGGTCAACGTGCACGAACGCGTGATCGTGATGGACACCTCCGAGCAGCACAACCAGCCGATGGTGTTGATCAACCCGGAAATCCTGCAGCGCAGCGACGATCTGGCCATCGCCGAGGAAGGCTGCCTGTCGGTGCCGCAGGTCTACGACCGCATCGAGCGCCCGGCCCGCGTGACGGTGCGCGCGCTGGGTCGCGATGGCCAGCCTTTCGAACTGGAAGCCGAGGGTCTGGCCGCGGTGTGCGTGCAGCACGAGATGGACCACCTGATCGGCAAGGTCTTCGTGGACTACCTCAGTCCGCTGAAGCGCGACCGCATCCGGACCAAGATGATCAAGAAGTCGCGTGACGACCTGCGCGTGCGCTGACCGGTGCCCGGCCCTTCTCGGCCGGTGGGGGCCCCCATGAGGGTGGCCTTCGCCGGCACGCCGGAATTCGCCCGCACCGCCCTGGCCGCGCTGGTGGACGCGGGCCACGGAGTGCCGCTGGTTCTCACCCAGCCCGACCGTCCCGCCGGCCGCGGGCTGAAGCTGCAGGGCTCGCCCGTCAAGCAATGGGCGCTCTCGCACGGCCTGCCCGTGGCGCAGCCGCGCAGCCTGCGCCTGGACGGCAAGTTCCCCGAAGACGCCCGGGCCGCGCAGCAGGCCCTGGCCGACGCCCGGCCCGAGGTGATGGTGGTGGCCGCTTACGGCCTGATCCTGCCGGCCTGGGTGCTGGCCCAGCCGGTGCATGGGTGCCTGAACATCCACGGCTCCCTGCTGCCGCGCTGGCGTGGCGCGGCGCCCATCCAGCGGGCCATCGAGGCCGGCGACACGCGGACCGGCATCACCCTGATGCAGATGGACGCGGGGCTGGACACCGGCGCCATGCTGCGGTGGCGGGCCGTGCCCATCGGCGCCGACACGACCGCCGCCAGCTTGCACGATGAACTCGCGGCTCTGGGCGCCAGGCTCATGCTGCAGGGGCTGGACGACCTGGCCCGTGGCGCGCTCCGGCCGCAGCCCCAACCCAGGGAAGGCATCACCTACGCCAGCAAGATCGACAAGGCCGAGGCCGCCATCGACTGGCAGCAGCCGGCGGCCGTGATCGAGCGCCGCCTGCGCGCCTTCGATCCTTTCCCCGGTTGCACGGCCGTGCTCGGCGGCCAGGCACTGAAGGTCTGGCGCGCCCGCGTGGCCCCTGGACAAGGCACGCCCGGCCAGGTGCTGACCGGGGCGCCGGGGGAACTCACGGTGGCTTGCGGAGAAGGCGCCCTGGAGTTGCTGGAAGTCCAACAGGCTGGCGGCCGCCGCATGCCGGCGCGCGAGTTTCTGCAGCGCCACCCCGCCGCGGGCCGCTGAGCGCGCCGGCACGGCCCCGCTCAAGCCGGTGCCGTCTGGCGCCGATAACCAGGGGTCTCGGACGAACCCCATGCGCCGCCCTTTCAACGCCCCTCTCGTCGCCCTGATGGTCGCCTTTGCGGCGGTCCTCCCGGGATGTGACCAGCTCGGCATCGAGTCGGCCGCCGTCATCGCCGCGCGCCGCGAGGCCGAGGGCAAGGCCATCGGAGGCGGTTGCCGCCACGCAGCCCGTTCGGTGGAGAGCTGTTTCAACCAGAACAAGCGCGCCGACAAGGCCGCCGTCTTCGCCGGCTGGCGTGAGATGAACGACTACATGCGCGAAAACAAGATCGACGCCATGCCCGGCCCGCCGGAGCCGGCCGAGACCAAGGTGGAGCCCGGCGAGGACGCCGGTGAAGCCAAGGTTGCCAAGGCCGACAAGGCGCCGAAGGAAGACAAGGCCGAGAAGGTCGAGCCCCCAGTGCCCAAGCGGCGCCGCGGCCCGCCCTGAACGACGGACCTGCACGCTGCCGCGGCGTTTCGTCGGCCGCAGCCGCAGCGCGTCGCGCCGCGGCGGCTCGAAAGCCCGGCCTCGGGCACAGTCGGTTCTGCCTGATCCCAAGGAGAGACCGATGAAATCCACCGCATGCACCCTGCTGGTCACCCTGTGCTGTGCCGCGGCCCTGCCGGCCCTGTGTCCGGAACCGGCCCTGGCTGCCGTCGTGGGGTCGGGCCAGACGGCCACCGAGGCGCGCAACCTGGCCGATTTCCAGGCCATCGCCCTGGCGGGCTCCATGGACCTGCTGGTGCGCCAGGGGCCCACCCAGTCCGTGCAGGTGGAGGCCGACGACAACCTGCTGCCCCTGCTGGAAACCGTGGTCGAGACCCGCAACAGCGTGCCCACGCTGGTCGTGCGCTGGAAGCGGGGCGAGAGCTACCGCACCCGCGGCAAGGTCCGCGTGACGGTGGTGGTGCCGCGGCTGAGTGCCGTGGCGGCCGCGGGCTCGGGCGACATCACGCTCGAGGCCCTGAACACCCCGGCGTTGAACGTGGTGCTGTCGGGTTCCAGCGACGTGCGATTCAGCGGCCTGGCCACCGACGACCTGAGCGTGCGCATCTCGGGCAGCGGCGATGCCAGGGGCAGCGGCAAGGCGCGCCGGCTGTCCGTCGCCATTTCCGGCAGCGGCAATGTAAAGACGCCCGACCTGAGCGCCGACGACGTGAGCATCAGCATCGCGGGCAGCGGCGATGCCGACGTCAACGCCCAGAAGACGCTGGACGTGAGCGTGGCCGGCAGCGGCAGCGTGGTCTACAGCGGGGGCGCTGCCGTCAAGAGCTCGATTGCCGGCAGCGGCAGCGTCAAGCGCAAGTGATCGCGAAGGCGAAGGCGCCGCGGTTGGCGACAATGCAGGGGTGACATCGCCCCTGCCGACCTCCGGGCTCCTGCCCGCGCCTGTCTGGCGCCATCCTGAATTTGCCCGAGGGGCCCGCGAGATGCTGGGCACCGCCATCGGCATTGCCGCCTGGGGCCTGATCACCGGCGTGGCCATGGGCAAGAGCGGCCTGCCGCTGCCCCTGATGGTGCTGATGTCGCTGCTGGTCTTTGCCGGCAGCGCCCAGCTGGCCGTGCTGCCCCTGCTCAGCCACGGTGCGCCGATCTGGGTGGTGTGGGCCACGGCGATGTGCGTGAACCTGCGCTTCGTCATCTTCAGCGCGCAGTGGCGGCCTTATTTCATCGTCTACCCGTTGTGGCGCCGGCTGTGGCTGATGTACTTCACGGCCGATCTCAACTACGTGCTGTTCATGCGGCGCTTCCCCGAGCCCCGTCCGGCGCCGGAGCAACTGCCTTACTTCTGGGGCGGCGTGGCCACCAACTGGCTGGCCTGGCAGGTGCCCTCGTTGCTGGGCCTGTTCCTGGCCGACGCCGTGCCGGTGCATTGGGGCTTCGGCTTCGCCGGCACCCTGGCCTTGCTCGGTGTGGGCCTGTCGCTGCTGACCGACCGCGCCACGGGCGTGGCCGGGGCGGTGGCGGCCTGCGCAGCGGTGGCTGCCTTTGCGCTGCCTTTCAAGCTCAACATCGTGGTGGCGATCGCCTCGGCCGTGGCGATGGGCCTGCTCATCGAGCACGCGGCGGCGCGGCGCGCGCCTTCGGCCCGGGGCGCGCCGTGATGCAGACCCTCATCGAGCACTGGCACGGCGCGGTGGCCGTGCTGGGCCTGGCCACCCTGACCGTGCTCACGCGCGGCTTCTTCCTGCTGACCGAGCGCGAGATTCCGCTGCCGGTGTGGCTGCGCGAGGGCTTGCGCTACGCGCCGCTGGCCGCCCTGGCCGCGGTGGTGGTGCCCGAGATCGTCATGCAGGGCGGGCACGTGATCGGCACCTGGCGCGACGCACGTCTGTTCGCCGCCGCGGCGGGTGCGCTGTACTTCTGGTGGCGCCGCGGCATCCTGGGCACCATCCTCGTGGGCATGGCCGTGCTGCTGCCGCTCCGGCTGGGGTTGGGCTGGTAGGCCGTGTCAGGGGCACGCCAGGGCGGTCCCTAGAATCCGCGGCAAACCATCGAACGGAGCCGCCACCATGAACGTCCTGCGCTTGTCGGACCTGATCACCCAAGGCCGTGTTGCCGGGAAGCGGGTGTTCATCCGCGCCGATCTCAACGTGCCGCAGGACGATGCGGGCCGCATCACCGAAGACACCCGCATCCGCGCCAGCGTGCCCTGCATCCGCATGGCGCTGGACGCCGGAGCGGCGGTGATGGTCACTTCGCACCTGGGCAGGCCCACCGAGGGCGCATTCAAGCCCGAGGACACGCTGGCCCCGGTGGCCGCCCGCCTTTCCGAGCTCCTGGGCGCGCCTGTGCCGTTGGTGTCGGACTGGGTCGACGGCGTGACCGTGGCACCGGGCCATGTGGTGCTGCTGGAGAACTGCCGCCTGAACAAGGGCGAGAAGAAGAATGACGAAGCCCTGTCGCGCAAGATGGCCGCGCTGTGCGACATCTTCGTGCACGACGCCTTCGGCACGGCTCACCGCGCCGAGGCCAGCACCTACGGCATCGCGCAGTACGCGCCCATCGCCTGCGCCGGCCCCTTGCTGGCCGCCGAGATCGACGCCGTCACCAAGGCCCTGGCCCACCCGAAGCGGCCGCTGGTGGCCATCGTGGCCGGCAGCAAGGTCAGCACCAAGCTGACCATCCTGCAAAGCCTGGCCGGCAAGGTCGACGGCCTGATCGTGGGCGGCGGCATTGCCAACACCTTCATGCTGGCCATGGGGCTGCCCATCGGCAAGAGCCTGGCCGAGCCGGGCCTGTTGGGCGAGGCCAAGGCCGTGATCGAGGCGATGAAGGCGCGCGGCGCGGCCGTGCCCATTCCCACCGACGTGGTGGTGGCCACCGAGTTCAAGGCCGACGCGAAGGCCACTGTCAAGGCGGTGGCCGATGTCGGCCCGGACGACATGATCCTCGACATCGGCCCGCAGACCGCGGCCGTGCTCGCCGCGCAGTTGGCCATGGCCGGCACCATCGTCTGGAACGGCCCCGTGGGCGTGTTCGAGTTCGATGCCTTCGCGCACGGAACAGAAGCCATCGCCCGCGCCATCGCCGCCAGCCCGGCCTTCAGCATCGCCGGTGGCGGCGACACGCTGGCGGCCATCGCCAAATACGGCATCGAAAAGGACATCGACTACATCAGCACCGGCGGTGGCGCCTTCCTGGAGGTGCTGGAGGGCAAGACCCTGCCGGCCTTCGAGATCCTGTCCCGCCGCGCCGCGCAAAGCTGATCTGCCTTCGGCGTGCGCAATCGCCCGGCGGCGGCCGCGGCGATCCGCGGTACGCTTGTCACGGTTCGACTACAAATCCGGAGACAGCCGTGGCCCAGAGACTTTCAGACGCCGAAAGCGCGCTGCGCGACGCCGCGCTCGAATACCACCGCGCCCCCACGCGCGGCAAGATTTCGGTCACGCCGACCAAGCCGCTATCCAACCAGCGCGACCTCTCGCTGGCCTATTCGCCCGGCGTGGCCTATGCCTGCCTGGCCATCCAGGAAGACCCCACGCTGGCGGCGCAATACACCAGCCGCGGCAACCTGGTCGGGGTCGTGACCAACGGCACGGCGGTGCTGGGCCTGGGCGACATCGGTCCGCTGGCCGGCAAGCCGGTGATGGAAGGCAAGGGCTGCCTCTTCAAGAAGTTCGCCGGCATCGACGTCTTCGACATCGAGCTCGCCGAGCGAGACCCCGACAAGCTCATCGAGATCATCGCCGCCCTGGAGCCCACGCTGGGCGGCGTCAACCTCGAGGACATCAAGGCGCCCGAGTGCTTCTACATCGAGAAGAAGCTGCGCGAGCGCATGAACATCCCCGTCTTCCACGATGACCAGCACGGCACGGCCATCATCTCGTCGGCCGCGCTGCTCAACGGCCTCGAACTGGTGGGCAAGCAGATCGGCGATGTGAAGCTGGCGGTCTCGGGTGCGGGTGCGGCGGCGATCGCCTGCCTGGACGTGATGGTGGGCCTGGGCGTGCGGCGCGAAAACATCTTCGTCTGCGACAGCAAGGGCGTCATCCGCGAAGGTCGCGAGGACTTCAACAGCGGCAAGCTCGACGAGAGCAAGCTGCGCTACTGCCAGCGCACCGAGGCGCGCACGCTGGCCGACGTGGTCAAGGGGGCCGACGTCTTCCTGGGCTGCTCGGCCGCGGGCGTGCTCAGCGTGGAAATGGTGGTCTCGATGGGGCCCAAGCCCATCATCCTGGCGCTGGCCAACCCCGAGCCCGAGATCCGGCCCGAACTGGCCAAGGCTGCGCGGCCCGACTGCATCATCGCCACCGGCCGCAGCGACTACCCCAACCAGGTCAACAACGTCCTGTGCTTCCCGTACATCTTCCGCGGCGCGCTGGACTGCGGCGCCACCAAGATCACCGAAGCCATGAAGCTGGCCTGCGTGCGCGAGATCGCCGCGCTGGCCAAGGCGGAGGCCAGCGATGAAGTGGCCGCCGCGTACCAGGGCAAGGAACTCACCTTCGGCCCCGAGTACATCATCCCCACGCCCTTCGACGTGCGGCTGATCCTGCGCATCGCGCCGGCCGTGGCCAAGGCGGCGGCCGAGTCGGGCGTGGCCACGCGGCCGATTGCCGACCTCGAGGCCTACCGCCAGTCGCTCTCGCGCTTCGTCTACCAGACAGGCCTGTTCATGCGCCCGGTCTTTGCCGCGGCCCGCTCGGCCTTCGACACCGAGCCTGCGCGCGTGGTGTATGCCGAAGGCGAGGACGAGCGCGTGCTGCGCGCGGTGCAGGTGGTGCTGGACGAGCGCCTGGCGCGGCCCATCCTGGTGGGCCGCCCGGAGGTGGTGAAGATGCGCATCGAGCGCGCTGGCTTGCGCCTGGAAGTGGGCCGCGATTTCGACATCGTCGACCCCGAAAACGACCCCCGCTTCCGCAGCTACTGGGAGCTCTACCGCAGCCTGATGGCCCGCCAGGGCGTGACGCCCGATTCGGCCAAGTCGGCCGTGCGGCGATCCAATACGCTGATCGCCAGCCTGATGCTGCGCCGGGGCGAGGCCGATGCCATGATCTGCGGCCTGGTCGGCCGCTACGACGGCCACCTCGAGCACGTGCGCGACGTCATCGGCGGCAAGCCGGGCGCGCGCACGCTGGCGGCGATGAACGCGCTCATGCTCGAGAAGCACACCCTGTTCATCACCGACACCTTCGTCAACGAGGAGCCGAGCGCCGAAGAGCTGGCCGACATCGCGCTCATGGCTGCGGCCGAGGTCAGGCGTTTCGGTGTGCCGCCCAAGGTTGCGTTCCTGTCGCATTCGATCTTCGGCTCGTCCGCGCGGCCATCGGCCCAGCGCATGCGGGCGGCCCACGCGCTGTTCCGCGCCCACGCCCCCGACATCGAGAGCGATGGCGAACTGCAGGGCGATGCGGCCCTGTCCGAGACCGTCCGCCGTGGCTACCTGCCCGAGACCACGCTCAGCGGCTCGGCCAACCTGCTGGTGCTGCCCAACCTGGACGCCGCCAACATCCTCTTCAACGTGCTGAAGATGACCGGCAGCCAGGGTGTGACGGTCGGCCCCATCCTGCTGGGCGCGGCGCGGCCGGTCCACATCCTGACGCCGTCGTCCACCGTGCGGCGCATCGTCAACATGACGGCGCTGGCGGTGGCAGACGCCGCCGAGTCGCGGCCCGGCGCGGCGGCCGGCTGATAGGGCCGGGCCCGATCCATGGAAGACCTGGCCGGCCGCATCGCCTTCATCCAGCAAGCCGAGGCGCTGAAGACGGTGCTGCGCAGTGCGCACACCTCCACCGGACGTCGCGAAAGCACGGCCGAGCACACCTGGCGCCTGTGCCTCATGGCGATGGTCTTCGCCGATGGCCTGGGCCCCGTGGACCTGGCCCATGTGCTGCAGCTTTGCGTGGTGCACGACCTGGGCGAGGCCGTTCATGGCGACATCCCGGCCACGGTGCAGCATGCCGTGGCCGACAAGTCCGAGCGCGAGCGGCGCGACTTGCTGCAGCTGATGCAGCCCCTGCCGCAGGCCCTGCAGGCCCGCGTTCTCGCACTGTGGGAAGACTACGAGTTCGGCCGCTCTCGCGAGGCGCGGCTGGTCAAGGCCCTGGACAAGCTGGAGACCTTGATCCAGCACAACCAGGGTGCCAACCCCGCGGGGTTCGACTACGCCTTCAACCTGGACTATGGCCGCAAGCACACCGCGGCCGAACCGCTGATGGCCGCCATCCGCGAGCTGGTGGATGCCCAGACCCGGCAACGGGCCGCCGAGCAGGCGGCCGCGCCTGCAGCGGCTGTGGAACCGGACGTGGTCGCGCCTGTCCAGCGGCAGCTCGAGGCCTACAACGCCCGCGACCTCACCGCCTTCATGTCGGCCTATGCGGCCGATGTGAAGATCTACCGCCCGCCGGAGCCCGAGCCCGTGCTGGCGGGCCGCGAAGCCATGGCCGCACACTATGCGGCGCACCGCTTCAACCGGCCCGGCCTGCATGCCGAGATCCTGGGCCGCATGGTGATCGGCAACAAGGTCATCGACCACGAGCGGATCACCGGCATCGGGCCGGTGCCCGTTCAGGCCGTGGCCGTGTACCAGGTGCACGAGGGCCGCATCCACACGGTCTGGTTCCATGACGCCGCCTGATCGCCGACCCGGCGCGTCCCCGCGCGCGACAGGCCCGTAACCGCGCTGAAATCGATCACGCCGGGTGCCGCCCATAATCGGAGCGCACTCCCGCATACCGAAGGCCGCCCATGTCCCGAGCCACCAAGATCGTCGCCACCCTCGGCCCTGCCAGCAGCGACCCCGCCGTGCTCGAACGGTTGTTGCGAGCGGGCGTGGACGTGGTGCGGCTGAACTTCAGCCATGGCAAGGCGCAGGACCACATCGACCGCGCCACCCTCGTGCGCGAGCTGGCCCGCAAGGTGGGCAAGCCCGTGGCCTTGATGGCCGATCTGCAGGGCCCCAAGATCCGCGTCGGCCGGTTCGTCGAAGGCAAGGTGATGCTGGAGCCCGGCGCGCCCTTCGTGCTGGACGCGCAGCGCACCGAGCCCGGCGACATCCACATCGTCGGCCTGGACTACAAGGAGCTGCCGCGGGACGTCCGCCCGGGCGACACACTGCTGCTTAACGACGGGCTGATCAAGCTCACGGTCGAGCAGGTGCTGGGCGAGCAGGTGCACACGCGCGTGGTGCTGGGCGGTGAGCTGTCCAACAACAAGGGCATCAACAAGGCGGGCGGGGGCCTCACGGCACCGGCACTGACCGCCAAGGACATGGAGGACATCAAGACCGCGGTGTCCTTCCAGTGCGAATACCTGGCCGTGAGCTTCCCCAAGAACGCCACCGACATGGAGATGGCCCGGCAGCTGGCCTACGTGGCCGGCGAAGCCACGCGCCACAAGCCGGCCATGATCGCCAAGATCGAGCGCAGCGAGGCCATCCCGCAGCTCGAAGCCATCCTGCGGGCCAGCGACGGCATCATGGTGGCCCGCGGCGACCTGGCCGTGGAGGTGGGCAATGCCGCCGTGCCTGCGCTGCAGAAGAAAATGATCCGCATGGCGCGCGAGATGGACAAGGTCGTCATCACCGCCACGCAGATGATGGAAAGCATGATCCTCGCCCCCGTGCCCACGCGGGCCGAGGTGAGCGATGTCGCCAACGCGGTGCTGGATGGCACCGATGCCGTCATGCTCAGCGCCGAGACCGCTGCCGGCAAGTACCCCGTGGAGACGGTGGAGCAGATGGCCCAGATCGCCTGGGAGGCCGAGCGCACCGAAGAGACCCACCTCGACGCCGACCTCAAGAACAAGCGCTTCGGCCGGATTGACCAGAGCATCGCCATGGGCGCGCTGTTCACGGCCTTCCACCTGGGCTGCAAGGCCATCATCGCGCTGACCGAATCCGGCTCCACGGCGCTGTGGATGAGCCGCCACAACATCAAGGTGCCGATCTACGGCCTGACCTCGCAGGTGGCCTCCGAGCGCCGCATGACGCTGTACCGCAACGTGCGGCCGCTGCTGATGCCCCGTTTCGCCGACCGCGATGCCGCACTGGCCAATGCCGAACTGCTGTTGGTGGAGCTTGGTGTGCTCAAGCCGGGCGACACCTACGCCATCACCTGCGGCGAGCCCATGGGCTACCCGGGCGGCACCAACATGCTCAAGGTCTGCCAGGTGCGCTGAGGCTCAGGCCACGGCCTGAATGCTGGCCACCATCGCCGCCACGGCCGGGTTCATGCCCACCGGCACCAGTTCCAGCGCCGGGTGGTCGCGCCGGAACACGCGGAACAGCTCATCGGCAAAGCCGTGGCCGATCTCGCGGATGCCGTCGAAATCGATTTCTGCCCGGCGGAACTCGGGCAGCCTCGCAGCCACCCGCTTGGCGTCGGCGCGGCTGGCCAGCGCCACATTGCCGCTGCCGATCAGGTGCAGCGGCACGCGGGTGCGATCGAAGCCGTAGCCGGCCTCGTCGCGGCTGTGGGCGCGCAGGACGGCGTCCAGCGTGCGTGGGGTGTCCAGCTGGATGCCCAGGTAGATCGAGCTGCCGGTGCGCGACACCGGCCGGCCCGCCCGCCACGCCCGGCTCTCCCAGCTGCGGCACTGGAACGAGGCGGCGTTGGCATGGATGTCGAACACGTCGGCCAGCCGCGAGGTGAAGAACAGGCCGTGGCCGCTGTGGCGGTCGGGCAGGCTGGTGAGCTTGCCCTTGCTGAGCTCGAGCATCGCCACGGTCGGCTCGTCGATGCCGAAGCTCTGCGCGATGCGGTCGAAGACGCCGCAGCCGTCGTCCGAGACCAGCAGCTGCAACTGCAGCGGGGTCTGGCGCATCGACACGGTCACGGCGGTGCCGCCGCTGTGGTCCACCGCGTTGTTCAGCAGCTCGGTATAGGCGTGCTGGGCCATGCGGCGGACTTCGGCGGGCAGGTCGAAGAAGGGCGCGAAGTCGCGCCGCCAGGGCAGGTCTTCCTGCAGGCCTTCCAGGGCATAGCGCTGCACCACCTGGCGCAGCGGGCCGGGGCGGTGCAGGCGGCGGCGCGGCGTGCCTTCGCTCACCAGCCACTGCATGGCTTCGAGCTTCTTGAGCAGGGTGCCCGCGCGGCGCCGGCTGACCGACAGGCGCTGCATCAGGTGCGCGGGCAGCCCGCCGCCGGGCGGCCCGCCCTGTTGCACGGCGGCGGCCGTGATCCACTGGGTCAGGGGTGCAAGGTCGATGCGTGCCATGAAATGCAGACTCCTCGGCCGAATGGGGGAACGCCGTCGTCGCAGCCAGTGTCGGCGGGTAACGGTTCGTGTTGAGCCGGAATAGCAGCGCCTTTCACCCTCAATTCGGGGCCCTCGCGCCACCCCGGAAAGCGCGCACACCGTCAGGACGCACCCGTAAAATGCGGCGGAGTTTCAGAGCGGTTACATCACCCGGGCCTGCCCGCCGCGGGGGGCCGCCACGCACCGACATCAACACCCGGAGATCCTCATGCCCCTCGTTTCAATGCGCCAGCTCCTGGATCATGCCGCCGAGCATGGCTACGGCATCCCGGCATTCAACGTCAACAACCTCGAACAGGTGCAGGCGGTGATGTCGGCCGCGGCCGATGTCGGCGCGCCGGTCATCCTGCAAGCCAGCGCGGGTGCCCGCAAGTACGCTGGCGAGCCCTTCATCAAGCACCTGATCCAGGCGGCGGTGGAATCCTGGCCCCAGGTGCCGCTGGTCATGCACCAGGACCACGGCCAGAGCCCCGATGTCTGCCAGGGCGCCATCAACCTGGGCTTCTCCAGCGTCATGATGGACGGCAGCCTGGAGGCCGACGGCAAGAGCATCGCCAGCTACGACTACAACGTGGCCGTCACCCGCAAGGTGGTGGACATGGCGCACGCCCTGGGCGTGACGGTGGAAGGCGAGCTCGGCTGCCTGGGCAGCCTGGAAACGATGCGCGGCGACAAGGAAGACGGCCACGGTACCGACGCCACCATGACCCGCGAGCAGCTGCTGACCGACCCCGAGCAGGCTGCCGATTTCGTCAAGAAGACGCAGCTCGACGCGCTGGCCATTGCCATCGGCACCAGCCACGGCGCCTACAAGTTCAGCCGCAAGCCCACTGGCGAGACCCTGGCCATCAGCCGCATCAAGGAAATCAACGCCCGCATCCCCAACACCCACCTGGTGATGCATGGCTCGTCCAGCGTGCCGCAGGACCTGCTGGAGATCATCCGCCAGTACGGCGGCCAGATGAAGGAAACCTACGGCGTGCCGGTCAGCGAGATCCAGGAAGCCATCAAGTTCGGCGTGCGCAAGATCAACATCGACACCGACGTGCGCCTGGCCATGACCGCCGCGGTGCGCAAGTACCTGTTCGAGAACCCCGACAAGTTCGACCCACGCGATTTCCTCAAGCCCGCCCGCGAGGCCGCCAAGCAGATCTGCAAGCAGCGCTACCTGGAGTTCGGCTGCGAAGGCCAGGCCGCGAGCATCAAGCCGGTGGCCTTGTCCGAGGTGGCACGCCGCTATGCCAGCGGCGCGCTGGCGCAGCAGGTCAACTGAACCCGCGGGGCCGCATCAGTCGGCGCCGATGAGCGCCGGGTCGATGGTGTGGTTCTGCGGCCCGCGCTCGGCGATCTTCAGGGCGCCCAGGCGGTTGCCGAGGGCGGCGCAGCGCGGCAGGCTCCAGCCGCGCTCCAGGCCGTAGAGCAGCGCGGCGCGGAAGGCGTCGCCGCAGCCGGTGGGGTCGACCACGCGTTCGGCCTTCACGCCGGGCACGAGGGTACGCTCGCCACGCATCCACAGCTCGCAGCCTTGTTCGGCCAGCGTCACGATCACGCCCTTCACATTGGGCCGCATCGAGATGGTCTGCGGCGACTCGCCCGTGCGCTCTTCCAGCATCTTGGCTTCGTAGTCGTTGGCAGCCACCCAACCGGCCAGCCCCAGGATTTCCTGGTGCTCCTGGCCGTTGAATTGCGGCAGCTGCTGGCCCGGATCGAAGATGAAGGGCACGCCTTGCTCGTGCATCTGGTGCGCGTGCTGCCACATCGCGTCGCGGCCGTCGGGCGCGATGATGCCGATGGCCAGGTCGGAGCGCACCGAGCGCGGGGGTACCGGCAGCTGGTGGGCGTGGCTCATGGCCCCCGGGTGGAAGGCCGTGATCTGGTTGTTGTCGCGGTCGGTGGTGATGTGGCACTGCGCCGTGTGCAGTTCGGCATCGCGGTAGATCAGCGAGGTGTCGGCGCCCCAGCCCTTCACGCGGGCCAGGTACTCGTTGCCGTCCACGCCCAGGGCGCCCAGGATGACGGGCTGGCCGCCCAGCGCCTGCAGGTTGTAGGCGATGTTGCCGGCGCAGCCGCCGTACTCGCGCCGCAGCGTGGGCACCAGGAAGGAGACGTTCAGGATGTGCACCTGGTCGGGCATGATCTGCTCCGCGAAGCGCCCCGGGAAGGTGGTGATGGTGTCGTAGGCAAGGGATCCGCAGATCAGGGCAGGCATGGGAACAGCTCCAGGGTGCGGCGGTGGTCGCCGAAGGGGTGGGTCAAGCGGAACAACAATCAGGGGTAGAACAGGTCGATCGTGTAGCCTGCAATGGGCTCGGTACTGGCCTGCAGCGTGGCCTGGAAGGCCAGGTCGGCGCCCGCGGCGACCACGCCCGTGCCGACGCCGAATTCGGCGGCCCGAAGCACCCGGCGCGCCAGCAGTTTGCCTTGCGCATCGGTCAGTGTGAGGTCCAGGGCCGGCACCGCCAGGTCGATGCCCGCGTGGTTTCGCACGGCCACCGTCAATTTGTACACGTTGGACTTTTCCACGCGCACCAGGCCGCTGCTTTCGACGGCCAGGCTTTCGATGGCGTGCGCAGCCCCGACCGTGCAGCCGATGGCGCCGCAGGCGGCTTCCAGGGGCTCGCGCAAGGCCGCAAAGCGGGCTGCGGCGAGGTCGCGATAGGCATACAGCCCCTGCCCGGCCAGCACCACGACGCCCAGCGCCGAGGCGATGGCCAGCGCCGCGCGCACGCGGGGCCGGCGCCACTGTTCGGCCCGTTCGGCGCGCCGCATGAAAGAGGGCGTGCCCGCCGCCCGTGCCGGCGCGGACACGCTGTCATCGGTGGCTGGGGTGATGGCGGTCGCGGCTTCGGCCGGTACCTCGAGCAACTCGTGCGGATCGGGCAGGCCCCCGGTCGGCATCGGCATCGGCTGCGGCGCCTCGGCTTGTTCGGGCATCGCGTGGCCGGGCTCGTCACGGGCCGGACCGGCCTCATGGATTTCCAGTTCGAAGTCCAGCGCGGCGGTGGGTTCGTCCAGCGCCGTGGAGGGCATGTCTTCGTGCACGGGCGCGGGCAGCCCCTCATCAGGGGTCTGCCACGGTGCGCCGGCGGGGGGCGACGGCGCCCGGACCACCGGTTCGACACCGCCGAGGTCCAGCAGTTGCTCGCTGGCGTTGAAGACTTCCGAGCAGCGCCCGCAACGCACCCAGCCTTCGGAGACCCGCAGCTGGTCGGCCACGACCCTGAAGACGGTCCCGCACGAGGGGCACCGGGTGGCCAGGCCCCCGCTCATGGATCCCCGGCGGGCCGCTGGGCGGTCATCAGGATCCAGCCTTCCTCGCGGTCTGCAACTGCCAAGGCCAAGGCGGGGGCGTAGGCCGCCATCAGCTCCTCGGCCTGCCGCTCCAGGATGCCGGCCAGCACCAGCCAGCCGCCTGGTGCCAGATGGCTGGTCAGCAGCGGCGCCAGCAGCTTCAGCGGCGTGGCCAGGATGTTGGCCAGCACCACGCTGTACAGCCCCTCAGCGCGGTCGGGCAGGCCCGGTTCGAGGGCCGCCGGCGACACGCCATTGCGAGCGGCATTGTCCGCCGTGGATTGCACGGCCGCCGGGTCGATGTCCAGGGCATCGACGTGCCCGGCGCCCATCAGCGCCGCCCCGATGGCCAGGATGCCCGAACCGCAGCCATAGTCCAGCACACGGTCCAGGCGGGCCGTCCCGGGCCGGCGCGCCAGCCAGCGCAGGCACATGCGCGTGGTCGGATGGGTGCCCGTGCCGAAGGCCAGGCCCGGATCGAGCCGGATGACCTGCCGAGCCGCCGCCGGGGGCTCATGCCAGCTCGGCACCACCCAGAATTCCGGTGTGATCTCCACCGGCGCGAATTGCGATTGCGTCAGGCGAACCCAGTCCTGCTCGGCCAGCTCGTCCATCGACTGCACGTGCACGCCGCCCGTCTCCACGCTGGCCAGCAGCCACGTGGCGGCCCGCTCGGCGGCGGCTTCGGTCTCGAACAGGGCCGTCAGGGTCGAGCGGTCCCAGCCGGCGGCCGGGGCCGGCATGCCCGGCTCGCCGAACAGCGCCCGTTCGCCTTCGGTGCCGGCATCGGCGTCCGCCACCGAGACCGACAGCGCATCGAGCTCGTCCATCAGCGCATCGGACACTGGCTCCACCAGGCTTTGCGGCGCGCGCAGGACCAGCTCGAACATGGCCATCTAGCGCCGGTGCTGGCCGAGCCAGCCTTCCAGGTAGTGGATGCTGGTGCCGCCCTCGATGAACTTGGCGTCGGCCATGAGTTCGCGGTGCAGCGGGATGTTGGTCTGGATGCCTTCCACCACGGTTTCCGACAGCGCCGTGCGCATGCGCGCCAGGGCCTGCTCGCGCGTGTCGCCGTGGACGATGATCTTGCCGATCATGGAATCGTAGTTGGGTGGCACGAAGTAGTTCGTGTAGACATGCGAATCCACCCGCACCCCGGGCCCGCCAGGGGCGTGCCAGATGGTGATGCGGCCGGGCGAGGGCGTGAACTTGTAGGGATCCTCGGCATTGATCCGGCACTCGATGGAATGGCCGCGCATGGTGATGCCGCGCTGCGTGAAGGGCAACTTCTCGCCGGCGGCCACGCGGATCTGCATCTGCACGATGTCCACGCCTGTGACCATCTCCGTGACCGGGTGCTCGACCTGCACGCGCGTGTTCATCTCGATGAAATAGAACTCGCCGTCCTCGTACAGGAATTCGAAGGTGCCTGCGCCGCGGTAGCCCATCTTCTTGACGGCGGCCGAGCAGCGGTCGCCGATGCGCTCGATCACCCGACGCGGGATGCCCGGGGCCGGCGCTTCCTCGATGATCTTCTGGTGCCGGCGTTGCATGGAGCAGTCCCGCTCGCCCAGCCAGACGGCGTTCTTGAACTGGTCGGCCAGGATCTGGATCTCGATGTGGCGCGGCCGCTCGAGGAACTTCTCCATGTACACAGCCGGATTGCCGAAGGCGGCCCCGGCTTCGCTGCGGGTGGTCTGCACGGCGTGGATCAGCGCGGCCTCGGTGTGCACCACCCGCATGCCGCGGCCACCCCCGCCGCCCGCGGCCTTGATGATCACCGGGTAGCCCACTGTACGGGCGATGCGGATGATCTCCTTCGGGTCCTCCGGCAGCGCGCCTTCGGATCCCGGCACGCAGGGCACGCCACTCTTGATCATGGCCTGCTTGGCCGAGACCTTGTCGCCCATCAGGCGGATGGACTCGGGCGAGGGCCCGATGAAGACGAAGCCGCTGCGCTCGACGCGCTCGGCGAAGTCGGCGTTCTCGCTGAGGAACCCGTAGCCGGGGTGTATGGCCTCGGCATCGGTCACCTCGGCAGTGGAGATGATGGCCGGCATGCTCAGGTAACTCAGCGAGGACTGCGCCGGGCCGATGCACACCGCCTCGTCGGCGAGCTTGACGTACTTGGCCTCGCGGTCGGCCTCCGAGTAGACGATGACCGACTTGATCCCCATCTCGCGACAGGCCCGCTGGATCCTCAGGGCGATCTCGCCCCGATTGGCGATCAGGATTTTCTTGAACACGCGCTGCCGCCCTATTCGAGGATGAACAGCGGCTGTCCGAACTCCACGGCCTGGCCGTTCTCGCACAGGATGCGCAGCACCTTGCCCTCGGCGTCGGCCTCGATCTCGTTCATGATCTTCATGGCTTCGATGATGCAGACGGGCTCGCCCGCCTTGACCATGTCGCCGACCTCGACGAAAGCCTTGGCCCCCGGGCTCGCCGAGCGGTAGAACGTGCCCACCATGGGCGACTTGATCATGGTGCCCGAAGGTTCTGGCGCGGCCTCGACCAGGGGCATGGCGGGTGCGGGAGCCGGTTGGCCGGCGGTCGCAGGCGCGGTGTTGTAGGCCACGGCAGAAGCGTAGGCCGGCGAGGCCGGGGCTGCTGCCGGGCTCTTGACGATGCGGACCTTGCCTTCGGCTTCGGTGATCTCCAGTTCGGAGATGTTCGACTCCGACACCAGGTCGATCAGCGTCTTGAGTTTTCTCAGGTCCATCTTGGCACGGTCCTCATTCGGAAGGTGTAGCCGCTGGCTGCGGGCAGGCCCAATGGGGGAACTGTTGGGGCGCTGCGGGGCCGACGGGGCCCGACTGCGGTCGGCCGGGCCTTCTGGAAGCCGCTGGTAACGTATCAGCGGAGGGCGGACTTTAAGCTTTTTGGCGTCCGTTGGACGAGGCTGGCATCAAATTGCGTTGAAAAGGACGATGGGGCAGCGATGCCGCCGAAGCCTGGATGTTACAAGCCCCGGGTCCAGGCCACGAGCTCGTCACCGTGCGTTTCGCCCAGGCGGCGCTGGGTCGGCTGGCCCTTCCGGTCGAACACGGCGGTGAAGGGCAGGGCGCCGCTGCTGTTGCCCAGCCGCCGGCTGAGGTCGGTGCCGTCGAATCCGGCCAACCCGATGGTATAGCCCACCGGCGAGCGCGCCAGGAACTCGCGAACCGCCTTCGGATTGTCGACCGCCAGGCCCAGCACCTGGCCGCCCTGGGCGGCAAAGCCCTTGGCGAAACGGTCGATCTCAGGCATTTCCTTCACGCAGGGCGGGCACCAGGTGGCCCAGAAATTCAGCACCAGCGGCTTGCCGCGCAGGCTGGCCATGCTGATCGTGCCGCCGCTGGGGGTGGGAAAGCTCATGCTCCAGAGGTCGTCCGCGGCCGCCGCCGGGGGCGTGGCTGCGATGGCATCGCCCGGGCCCGGCACGGAGCCGGCTCGGGCAGGCCCGCTGAACGCCCGCCAGGCGGCGCCGCCGGCCGCCGCCGCCGCACCCGCACCCCACAGCAACCACGGCCTGCGCTTCATGCCAGGCCCTCCATCCGCTGCCGCAGGGCCGCGAGGTCGCCGCGCCAGGTGCGTCCGCGGGCGTCGGGTTTGAGCGCGCCCCGCTGCTCATCGAAGTCGCGCAGCAACAGGTGCACCGTCACGGGCTCGCCCAGGGCGCGACTCGGGGAAGAAACCGACAGCACGCTCATGGGTTCTCGTCCGCGGGGGCCGCTGCGGTCCATCACGCCGGTGTCGTAGTCCACCCCGGCGTTGATCAAGGCGATCTCCGCGGCCTTGGGGTCGTCGCAGTAAAGGTCCAGGTGCACCGCCGACCAGCGCGTGGCCGTGCCGCGCCACACCGCACCCGACAGGTACGGCCGGAACTCGGCCAGCCGCTCCATCCACAGCAAGGCCACCTCGCGCAGGGCGCGCAACTCCACGGGCTGGGTCTCGGCGCAGAACAGGGCGATGTGCTCCAGCACGGCGTCTTCCACGGCTTCGTTGCTGGGCAACTCGATGCGGCCGCCGAAGTCTCGCCCGGCCCTGCGCTTGGCGGCCGCGTACTCCATGCCTTCCTCGACCACCAGCCGGGCCGCGACGGCTGCAACTTCCTCCTCGACACCGTTCATGGCAACTCCACCGCATCCATACGCGCCTGAATGGTAGCGGCCCGGCCCAGCACGTACGCGGAGGCCGGTTGTTTCTCGTGGTGCTTGGGCGCTGGCAACATGACGGCCAGCCGGGCGGCCTGCTCGGAAGACAACCGCGCTGCATCCACGCGAAAGTAGTGGCGTGCAGCCGCCTGGGCGCCGAACAGGCCTTCACCCCATTCCACGTTGTTCAGGTAGATCTCCAGGATGCGCTGCTTGCTCAGGGCGGTCTCCAGGAAAATGGTCAGCAGCAGCTCCTGGGCCTTGCGCACCACCGTGCGCTCACCCGAGAGCAGGAGGTTCTTGGCCAGTTGCTGGCTGATGGTGGAGCCGCCCACGAGCTTGGGGGCCCGGCTGGCAGCCGAGACCTTGGCGCCGGGCCGCTGGCGCTCGGCCTGCTGGCCGGCACGCTGGTTGCGGCCCCAGGCTTTCTCGATAGCAGCCCACTCGACGCCATGATGATCGACGAAGCCTGCAT
This sequence comes from uncultured beta proteobacterium, assembly GCA_903822435.1. Lineage (GTDB taxonomy): Bacteria > Pseudomonadota > Gammaproteobacteria > Burkholderiales > Burkholderiaceae_C > Rubrivivax. The sequence goes on from CAIJPE010000309.1 coordinate 24,442, forward strand.
CTTCGCTGGCAATGACAGCGCGTTGCAGGCGTTCCGAGATTTTTTCCATCGGCGCCCATTGCTCGGCCCAGGCGATGCGGTGCTTGTCTACGGCCAGTCGCCAGGCTTCGCTGCGCTGGAACGCGGTGGATTGCGGGTCCACCACCGCCATCAGCGCGATGCGCAGGGCAAAGACCACCTGCAGCGCCAGCAGGCTCAACGCCAGCAGCCCGAGCAGGCGCAGCAGGTGGCCGCGGGTGCGACGCAGCGCGGCCGGGGCAGGGCTCATCGGGCGGCGGGCATCGTGGCGCGCAGCGCCTGCAGCACGGGGGCCGTGTCGGGCCGTACGCCGCGCCACGCGTGGAAGGCCTCGGCCGCCTGCTCCACCAGCATGCCCAGGCCGTCGCGGGGGCGGGCACCCGCGGCGGCGGCCCACGCCATGAAGCTTTCGGCGGCCGGGCCGTACATCAGGTCCACCGCCAGCGCGCCGGGCGACAGCGTGCGGGCGGGCACCGGCGCCCCGGCGCCCTGCAGGCTGCTGGCCGTGGCATTGAGCACGCAGTCGAAGGGCGCGGCCATCAAGGAGGGGTCGTCCAGGCCGCCCGCCGACAGGGTGGCGCCGTGCCGATGCGCCCACTCGGCGTGCGCGGCGGCCAGGGCCAGGGCCTTGGGCGCGGTGCGGTTGGCCACCACCACCACGGCGGGCCGGGCAGCCAGCAGGGGGCCCAGCACGCCGGCCGCGGCGCCGCCGGCGCCCAGCAGCAGCACGCGCAGGCCCGCCAGCGGCAGGCCCGCGCCGGCTTCGATATCGCGCACCAGGCCCACGCCATCGGTGTTGTCGGCCCACCAGCCTTCGGCATCGAAGCGCAGGGTGTTGGCCGCACCGGCCAGGGCCGCCCGCGGAGTGTGCCGCGGCGCCAGGGCAAAGGCTTCCTGCTTGAAAGGCACCGTGACGTTGCAGCCGCGGGCACCGCTGGCGGCAAAGGCCCGGACCTGCGCGGCAAAGCCGTCCAGCGGGCACAGCAGCCGTTCGTAGACCAGCGACTGGCCGGTCTGCTCGGCGAAGGCGGCGTGGATGAAGGGCGAGCGGCTGTGCGCCACCGGGTTGCCCAGCACGGCGTAGCGATCGGGTTGCACAGGTGCGTTCATCGGCCTTCGCTGAGGGTGGTTTCCAGGCCGTCTTCCCGGCTGAAGCGGAAGCGCGAGGTGACCACGATCTGGTCGGCCTGTGCGCGCATGCCCGCCGAGAAGTGCCCGAAGGGCGAAGCCGCCCGCACGATGGCCAGGGCCTGCTGATCCAGGCGCGGCGATTCGGATGGCCGAACGATCTCGGCATCCACCACCTGTCCGTTGGCGTCGACCGTGACGTTCATGGTCAATTCGCCGTAGAGTTTCCGGCCACCGGCCACGGGGAAGTCGCGCGTGCCGCGCTCCTCGATGCGGCGGCGCAAGGCGTCGTAGTAGGTGGCGTAGATCGCCTCCCTCGTGGCGGGGCTGATATAGCGCTTCTTCGGCCGGGCGTTCTGCTCGTTGACGCGCTTTTCCACCTCGGCCAGCTGGCGCAGCATGTAGCGGCGGCGCTCTTCCTCCTCGCGCTCCTGGGGGGTGCCGCTTTCGCGGCGCGGGTCCGGTGGCGGCAAGGCCGCCAGTTCACGCCGCCACTGCGTGAGCAACTGCTGCTGCTCCTGCTCCATCTGGTCGATGCGCTTCCTGGCATCCTGCGCCGAATCGCCCAGCTGGGCCGTGGCCGACATCGGCAGGGGCGAGGTGGCGCGGCCGGTGTCGGCGTCCCCGCCGCCAGCCAGGTTGGCCTGCGCGATGGCCTGGGCCTTCTCGGGGGCCTCCTTGCCGCGCGCATTCACCAGGATGACCTCCAGCGGGGTGTCCTTGAAGGCGCGCTCGAAGGCCGCGGGGTCCATCGTGCGCACGGCCAGCACCAGCACGGCGTGTGCCGCCCCCGAAACCACCAGCGCCCATTGCAGGGTGGACAGATCGCGCCAATTCATCCGGTGCGGCCTCTTCAGGCCGGATCGGCGTCCGCCGGCGGGACGGGCGCTGCGTCGGTGGGTGTGTCCGGCCCCGGCTCGTCGAGCTCGATGGCCAGCTGCAAGGCGCCGATCGGCTCGGCCTCGTCCTCGGCCGCGTCTTCCACCGGGGGTGCTGCATCGGCCGGTGCGGTGTCCAGCCGGGCCGCCAGCGTGGCATGCAGGTCCAGCGTCAGCAGGTCGATGCCGGCCACGCGGGCCCGGATGCGGGCGTTGCGTGGCAGGCTTTCGGTGCCCGGCACGCGGAAGACCAGCGGCAGCATGTCGGCACGCACCAAGCCGTCCTTCATCACGGACGCCTCGATCTCGGCCACGCCCTGCTGCTGCATCCAGCGCAAGGTCCAGTAGCGCTCGATGCCCTGCTGGAAACCGTTGTACGCCGCGTAGGCCGTGTCGAAGGCCGAGATGATCGAGAACAGCGCCACGTCCTTGGCGCGGAAGGGCGCGGCCAGGGCAGCCGTGGCACCGTGGCGCGCACAGGCGATGATCTGCCACTGGTTGGCCAGGTCCACGTAGCGCCGCAGCGGCGAAGTCGACCAGGCATATTGCGCCACGCCCATGCCGGCATGCGGCAGCGGCCGCGTGCCCATGCGCACCTTGATGCCGGGCAACAGGCTGGCCTGGCTGCGGTAGATGCCGGGCACGCCGTGCTCGGCCAGCCACGCGCCCCAGGTGCTGTTGGCCAGGATCATGGCCTCGGCCACGATCAGGTCCAGCGGCGAGCCGCGCTGGCGGGTGGTGATCTGCACCGTCTCGTGCCCCGTGGGCTCGGCATCGGCGGTACCGGGTTCACGTGCCAGGCGGAAGTTGTAGTCGGGCCGGTTGAAGGTCTCGGGGCGGCCGCGCGCCACCTCGCGCCGGGCCTTCAGGGCGCGGGCCAGGCGAAAGGCGAAGGCCAGCTCGGGCGCGAAGGCGTAATCGGCCGGGGCCTGGCCGGTGAGGGTGTCTTCGGTGACCACCGCATCCAGCTTGTCGTGGCGGAGGTTGGCCGCGATGGGCACGCGCTCCAGCCGCGTCTGGCTGGCGCGCACTTCCAGCGTGGCTTCGTCCAGGGTCACGTACAGGCTCACCGCCGGGCAGTCTCGGCCTTCGGCCAGCGTGTAGGCCTGCACCACCGCATCGGGCAGCATGGTGATCTTCCAGCCGGGCATGTACACGGTGGACAGGCGGTCACGGGCGAGCTTGTCCAGCGGCGAGTCGGGCGCGATGGCCAGCCCCGGCGCTGCGATGTGCACGCCGTAGATCACCGTGCCGCTGCCCAGGCCTTGCACGGACAGGGCGTCGTCGATCTCGGTGGTGGCCGAATCATCGATCGAGAAGGCCCGCACGGGCGCCAGGGGCAACTCGTCCTTGATCGGCGGAGCGGCCAGCGCGCCGCTGCCGAAGCCCGCACCCTTGGGGAATTGCTCGAACAGGAAGCGCTGCCAATGGAACTGGTAGGGGCTCTCGATGGCGCCGGCGGCGGTCAGCAGGTCCAGCGGCGCCCGCTGCGAGCGCTGCGCCGCGGCCACCACCGCCTTGTATTCGGGCCCGTTCTTGTCGGGCTTGAAAAGGATGCGGTAGAGCTGCTCGCGCACGGGCGCAGGGCAGCGTCCTTCGGCCAGTTCGGCGGCCCATTGCTCGATCTGCGCGGCCACCTGCTTCTTGCGCTCGATGGCCAGCAGCGCAGCCTTGACGGTCTCTTCGGGCGCCTTCTTGAACAAGCCCTTGCCCAGTCGGCGGAAGTAATGCGGTGCGTCGAAGAGCCGCAACAGCGCGGCGGCCTGCTTGTCGGGCCCGGCCCCGGCGTCGAAGTACTCGCGGGCGAAATCGCCGAAGCCAAACTCCTCGCCGGGCGCGAACTCCCAGGCCAGGTCGAGGTCGATCTCGGCGGCCAGGGCCTGTGCCCGCGCCATGAATTCGGCCGGCGCCGGCTTGTCGAAGCGCAACATGACGTTGACCGACTTGACCTTGACCCGCTTGCCCGAGTCCAGCTCGATCTGCAGCGACGTCTCGGCCTCGGACAGGATCCGGCCGGCGTGGAAGCGGCCGGCGTCATCGAAAAGTGCGAACTGGCTCAATGAAATTGCCAAGCCTGTGGGCTGGCGCTCCGGTACGGTGGCTGACGACGGCGCCCCGGGGCAGCCGCCGGTTGGGTGCGCAACCTGCGATAAAGCAGTCTAGTGGATCAGGTTTGCGCGGGGCTCGATCGCCCGATATCCACGGGTGCAGGGCGACAGATTCAAGCCCCGGGCGCGGGGCTGCGTGATGCGAGCGCCGCCAGCAGCTTGTCGTGCACGCCGCCAAAGCCGCCGTTGCTCATGCACAGCACGTGGTCGCCGGGCTGTGCCGCCTTCACGATGGCGTCGACCAGGGCATCGACCGTGTCGGCCACCACCGCGGTCTTGCCCATGGGAGCCAGCGCCTCGCGGGCGCTCCAGCCATAAGGGCCCTGCAGGCAGAAACTGAGGTCGGCTTCGTCCAGTGCCCAGGGCAGCTGCGCCTTCATGGTGCCCAGCTTCATGGTGTTGGACCGCGGTTCGAAGGCCACCAGGATGCGCGCCGTGGCCGCTGCCGTGCGCGCCGCGGCGTCCTGTTCGAGCTTGCGCCGCAGCCCGTTGATGGTGGTGCGCATGGCCGTGGGGTGGTGGGCGAAGTCGTCGTACACCTTCACCCCGCCGGCCTCGCCGCGCAGCTCCAGGCGGCGCCGCACGTTCTGGAAGGTGGCCAGCGCTGCGCAGGCGGCGTCGGGCGGAACGCCGACGTGCTCGGCCGCGCCGATGGCGGCCAGGGCGTTCATCTGGTTGTGGTCGCCCAGCAGGCTCCATTCCACGTGGCCCAGCTTCAGGCTGCCGCGCAGCACGTCGAAGGCCTGTGCCGGCCCCCGTGCGCACAGCCCGCCCGGCTCTTCCCGCTTGGTGGCAAAGCGCTGCACCTCGCTCCAGCAGCCCCGCGCCAGCACCCGGGCCAGGGCTTCGTCGCGGGCATTGACCACCAGGCGGCCGGTGCCGGGCACCGTGCGCACGAGGTGGTGGAACTGCGTCTCGATGGCGGCCACGTCGGGGAAGATGTCGGCGTGATCGAGTTCGAGGTTGTTCAGCACCGCCGTGCGGGGCCGGTAGTGCACGAACTTGCTGCGCTTGTCGAACAGTGCCGTGTCGTATTCATCGGCCTCGATCACGAATGGCGTGAGCGGGCCCACGCGCCCCAGGCGGGCCGACACGCCGAAGTTCAGGGGCACGCCGCCCACCAGGAAGCCCGGCTCGAGCCCGGCCTGGTCCAGGATCCAGGCCAGCATGGACGTGGTGGTGGTCTTGCCGTGGGTGCCGGCCACCGCCAGCACATGCCGGCCGAAGAGCACGTGCTCGGCCAGCCACTGCGGGCCGCTGGTGTAGGCCGCGCCGGCATCCAGGATGGCTTCCATCAGCTCGTTGCCGCGGGTGACCACGTTGCCGATGACGTAGACATCGGGCTTGAGCGCCAACTGGTCGGCGCCGAAGCCCTCGATCAAGGCGATGCCCATGGCCTGGAGCTGATCGCTCATGGGCGGGTAGACGTTGGCGTCGCAGCCCGTGACCCGGTGCCCCGATTCGCGCGCCAGGGCCGCAAGGCCCCCCATGAAGGTGCCGCAGATGCCCAGAATGTGAAGGTGCATGAGGCTCGGATCGGTCAGCGCTTGAGCGCTTCGGCGGCAGCAGCGACCGTGGCGGCCACGTCGGCTTCGGTGTGCGCGGCACTCACGAAGCCGGCTTCGTACAGCGCCGGGGCCAGGTAAACGCCGCGGTCCAGCATGCCGTGGAAGAAGCGGTTGAAGCGTTCCTTGTCGGTGCCCATGACCACGCCGTAGTTCTGTGGCAGCGCATCGGCAAAGAAGAAGCCGAACATGCCGCCTTCGCTGTCGCCCACCATCGGCACGCCGGCCTGGCGGGCCACGGCCGTCAGGCCATCCACCAGCGAGCGCGTGCGCGCGCCCAGGGCTTCGAAGAAGCCGGGCTTGGCGATCTCTTTCAGCGTGGCCAGGCCGCAGGCCGTGGCCACCGGGTTGCCGCTGAGCGTGCCGGCCTGATACACCGGGCCCAGCGGCGCGAGCTGGCTCATCACGTCGCGTGTGCCGCCGAAGGCCGCCAGCGGCATGCCGCCGCCGATGACCTTGCCGAACACGCTCATGTCGGGCTTGAAGCCGGGGATGAGCCCGGCATAGACGCTCTGGGCGCTGCCCAGGGCCACGCGGAAGCCGGTCATGACCTCGTCGAAGACCAGCAACACGCCGTGGGCAGTGCACAGCTCGCGCAGGCGGGTCATGAAGGGCACCGAGGCGCGCACGAAATTCATGTTGCCCGCGATCGGCTCGATCATCACGCAGGCCATCTCCCGGCCGTGCTCGCTGAAGGCGGCCTCGAGCTGCTGCACTTTGTTGTATTCGAGTACCAGCGTGTGCTGCACCACCTCGGGCGGCACGCCCGCGCTGGTGGGGAAGCCGAAGGTCGCCAGGCCCGAGCCGGCCTTGACCAGCAGGGCATCGGCGTGGCCGTGATAGCAGCCCTCGAACTTGACGATCTTGCTGCGCCCCGTGGCGCCGCGGGCCAGGCGCAGCGCGCTCATGCCGGCCTCGGTGCCGCTGCTGACCAGGCGCACCTGCTCGACGCTGGGCACCTGCGCGATGATGGCTTCGGCCAGCTCGATCTCGCGCTCGGTGGGCGCCCCGAAGCTGAATCCGTCGGCGGCTGCCTTGGCCACGGCCTCGAGCACGGCCGGGTGGCCGTGGCCCAGGATCATCGGGCCCCAGGAGCCGATGTAGTCGATGTACTTCGTGCCCTCGGCGTCCCACATGTAGGCACCCTGGGCCCGCTGGATGAAACGCGGCGTGCCGCCCACGGCGCGAAAGGCGCGCACGGGCGAATTCACGCCACCCGGGATGACCCGCTGCGCGCGGGCGAAGAGTTGTTCGTTGGTTTGCACGGGATGCAGCCGGTGATGGAGGGGATGGGATGCGGTGCGCTTCGGCGCGGACAGGTGCGGTGTGTGGGCCGCACCGCGCTGCGAGGTGGGTGGTTCAGTGCACGCGTCTTGGCGCGCCTTTGCCCTTCGGGTCGCTCGGTTCGGGCTCGGGCAAGGCGCCCTCGGCGGCCTCGCCCTCTTCCGGTGGCGGGAGCGCCCAGAAGAAGCGGTCGGGCACCACCGAGCCCATGCCGGGCCGGAACCCGGCGTCCAGGCTCTGGTCCAGGAACGACAGCGCTTCACTCACGGCGGGCTGCAACTCGCTGCCCGCCGCCAGCAAGGCGGCCAGTGCGGCAGCCAGCGTATCGCCAGCCCCCACGAAAGCGGTATCGAATCGTTCGAACTTCTCACCGGTGATGGCGCCCTGCGGCGAGGCCAGCACGTTGTCGATGTACTGCTCGGGGCCCTGGCTGGACAGCTTGCCCGTGAGCATCACGCCTGTGACCAGCACATAGCGCGTGCCGTGCTCGCCGGCGGCCACCGCCAGTTCGCGGGCCGAGGGCGGGCGCTCGTTGTCCCACTCGGGCAGCAGGAAGTCCTGCAAGGTCTTGTGGCTGCCCACCAGCACCTCGGTGGCTGGCAGGATCAGCTCGCGGAAGGCGTCCAGGTAGGGCTGCAACTGGTCTTCTTCCAGCCACGACAGATTGGGCAGGTACGACACCAGCGGGATCTCGGTGTAGTCCGACAGCACCTCGGCCACGGCGCTGACGTTGTCGGCCGAACCCAGGAAGCCGACCTTCCAGCCGGCGATGGTCACGTCTTCCAGGATCGTGCGGGCCTGTTCGGCCACGGCATCGGGGTCGATCTCGTGCTGGTCGAAGGTGTCGGCGGTGTCGCGCATGACGATGCTCGTCACCACCGGCAGGGCATGCGCGCCCATGGCCGCGATGGTGGCCACGTCGCCGGCCATTCCGCCGGCGCCGCTCGGGTCGCTGGCGTTGAAACACATGACGCAGGCTGGCGGAGGCGGCTCGGCCGTCGGGTCTTCGATGGCCGTGGCCGGATGGGGGTCGGGAGTCATTGTCAGGCCTCAGCGATCTCAGCAAACGATGTGTAGGCGCTCACAACTGCACGAATTCCGCAGAGGCTGCGTGGCTACAATCCGCGATCATTGTAGTGAGGTGACGGTCTGATCGTGAGCGAACCGAGTAGCTGGATGTGCCTGATCTGCGGCTGGATCTACAACGAGGCCGATGGCGACCCGGAGCATGGCATAGCGCCGGGCACGGCGTGGGCCGACGTCTCCATGAACTGGACCTGCCCGGAATGCGGCGCGCGCAAGGAAGACTTCGAGATGGTCCAGATCTGAGACCGGCCGCCCGGCGGCCCGTTTCGCCGACATGCGTCATTGGGAGAACTGCGCTTGGAAGACCTAGGGCCTGAGGCGGTAGAAGCGAGCGCCGTGCCGGCGGCCATGCCCGCAGCCGAAGCGGTGGGTGCCCGCGTGCTGGTCATCGATGACAGCAACACCATCCGCCGCAGCGCCGAGATCTTCCTGCGCCAGGGCGGGCACGAGGTGCTTCTGGCCGAGGACGGCTTCGATGCCCTGTCCAAGGTCAACGACCACGTGCCCGAACTGATCTTCTGCGACATCCTGATGCCCCGGCTAGATGGTTACCAGACGTGCGCAATCATCAAACGGAACCCCCGTTTCGCGCACGTTCCGGTCATCATGCTGTCTTCCAAGGA
>CAIJPE010000310.1 GCA_903822435.1 uncultured beta proteobacterium
GGGCCGGCGGGGCTGGCGGCGATGCCCGCCTGTGCAGTGCGGGCCGGCCTGCACTGGGCGCGCCCCTGGCTCGACCGGCCTCGCGAGGACATCGAAGCCTATGTGCGTCGGCACCGGCTGGCCACCATCGAAGACCCCAGCAATGCCGACCCGCGCTTTGCCCGCAACCGGCTGCGGCTGCAGGTCTGGCCTGCCTTGACCCACGCCTTCGGCGACGCCGAGGCGGCACTGGCTGCGGCCGCGGCGCGCTCGCAGCAGGCGGCGGCTTTGGCCCTGGAGGTGGCGGCGCAGGACTTGCCGGCCTTGCGGCATGGGGTGGCCCTGCAGGTGGCCGCCTGGCGGGGCCTGACACCGGCGCGCCGGTTGAACGCCCTGCAGGTCTGGCTGCGCGGCGCCCTGGGGCGGGCTCCCCCGCAATCACTGCTCGATCGCCTGGCACCGGCGTTGATGGCCGGGCCGGCCGGCCGCTGGCCTGCCCCTGGCGGCGAGTTGCGCCTGCATCGGGGCCTTCTGGCGATGCACCCTGCGGCCCTGCCAGCGGCCCCGCCGGTTGCGTCCCCACCCGAGGCCGGCCCGGTCGACCTGAGCAGGCCCGGTCGACACTTCATGGGCGGCTGGGACGGGTGGATCAGCGTGGAGCCGGTGGGGCAGGGCGGGGCTGCGCCGGGGTGCCTGATGGGCCTGCAACTTCGGGCCCGGCAGGGCGGCGAACGCTTCCGGCTGGGCCCCAAGGCCAGCAGCCGCAGCCTGAAGCAGCAGTTCCAGGCCCTGGGCGTGCCGCCCTGGCAACGCAGCGGCCCCTTGCTCTACACCGCAGACGGGCAGCTGCTGTTTGTGCCCGGGCTGGGGCTGGACGGCGCGCGATGGGCCGAACCCGGCGCGCCGCAGTTCAGCCTGGCCTGGCACCCCGGCCCGCCGCCGACAGGCGAGCGTCAGGCCCTCGGCTAGAATCGAAGGCTTTGCACCGCGCGCCATGCGCAAACTCCGGGAACCGCGGCATCCGCAGGAACCGGGAAAAAGGGCCCTTCGCGATGGCTTTGATCGTCCACAAGTACGGTGGCACCTCCATGGGGTCGACCGAGCGCATCCGCAGCGTCGCGCAGCGCGTGGCCAAGTGGGTGCGCGCCGGCCACCAGCTGGTCGTCGTGCCCTCGGCGATGTCGGGCGAGACCAACCGCCTGCTCGGCCTGGCCAAGGACCTGATGCCTTCCCCGGGCGACGCCGCGGCGCTGCGCGAGCTCGACGCCATCGCCGCCACCGGCGAACAGGTGTCGGTCGGTTTGCTCGCGCTGGCGTTGCAGGCGCAGGGCGTGCAGGCCGTCAGCTACGGCGGCTGGCAGGTGCCCATCCAGACCGACTCGGCCTACACCAAGGCGCGCATCAGCCGCATCGACGATGCCCGCGTGCGGTCCGACCTGGCGGCGGGCAAGGTGGTGGTCATCACCGGTTTCCAGGGCATCGACCCTGCGGGCAACGTCACCACGCTGGGCCGTGGCGGCAGCGACACATCGGCCGTGGCCGTGGCGGCGGCCATGAACGCGGCCGAGTGCCTGATCTACACCGACGTCGACGGCGTCTACACCACCGACCCCCGCATCGTGCCCGAGGCCCGGCGCCTGGCCAGCATCAGCTTCGAGGAAATGCTGGAAATGGCCAGCCTGGGCTCCAAGGTGCTGCAGATCCGCTCGGTCGAGTTCGCCGGCAAGTACCGTGTGCCCGTCCGGGTGCTGTCCAGCTTCACCCCCTGGGACATCCCCATCGACGAAGAGGCGCGATCGGGCACCCTGATCACCTTCGAGGAAGACGAAAAAATGGAACAAGCCATCGTGTCGGGCATCGCCTTCAACCGCGACGAGGCCAAGATCAGCGTGATCGGCGTGCCCGACCGGCCGGGCATCGCTTACCAGATCCTGGGCCCCGTGGCCGATGCCAACATCGACATCGACGTGATCATCCAGAACGTCTCGCACGATGGCCGCACCGACTTCAGCTTCACCGTGCACCGCAACGACTACGCACGGACGATGGATTTGCTCAAGGCTCAGGTCATGCCCAGCACCGGCGCGGCCGAGCTGCGCGGCGACGCCAAGATCTGCAAGGTGAGCATCGTGGGCATCGGCATGCGCAGCCACGTGGGCGTGGCCAGCCGCATGTTCCGCACGCTGTCCGAAGAGGGCATCAACATCCAGATGATCACCACCAGCGAGATCAAGACCAGCGTGGTGATCGACGAGAAGTACATGGAATTGGCCGTTCGTGCGCTGCACAAGGCCTTCGAGCTCGAACAGCCTGCCAATACGGTCGGCTGATCAAGCTAGAATGCAGAGCTTCGCCGGAGTCGTGACCGAGTGGCCGAAGGTGCTCCCCTGCTAAGGGAGTATTCGCCAAAAGCGAATCGAGGGTTCGAATCCCTCCGAC
>CAIJPE010000311.1 GCA_903822435.1 uncultured beta proteobacterium
CCCGCCGGCGCCGGCGGCCCGCCCGGGGCCCCGGGCGCCATGGCCGCACCGCCCGCCGCGGCACCCGCCCCGGCTTCGGCTGCCTCGAGCTGACGCGAAGGTCTCCGGATGAACTCGCGTTTCTTCATCGAGCGGCCGATCTTTGCGGCCGTGCTGTCGATCATCATCGTGCTGGCCGGGCTGGTCTCGCTCAAGATCCTGCCCATCGCGCAGTACCCCGAGATCTCGCCGCCCACGGTGAGCATCACGGCCACCTACCCCGGTGCCTCGGCCGACACCCTGGCCCGCACGGTGGCCGCCCCTATCGAAGAGCAGCTCTCGGGCGTCGAGAACCTGCTGTACTACAGCTCGGCCTCCTCCAGCAGCGGCGTGATGACGGTCACGGCCACCTTCGAGGTCGGCACCGACATCGACAAGGCCACCTTCAACGTCAACAACCGGGTGCAGCTGGCCACGCCGCGCCTGCCCGACGAGGTGCGCCGCAACGGCGTGGTGGTGGCCAAGCGCAGCAGCAACTTCCTGCTGGTGGTGGCGCTGAACTCGCCCAAGAGCACCTACGACTCGCTGTTTCTCAGCAACTACGCCACGCAGAACGTGGTGGACGAACTCAAGCGCGTGCCCGGCGCCGCGGACGTGCAGATCTTCGGTGCGCGCGACTACTCGATGCGGCTGTGGCTGCAGCCCGACAAGATGGCCCGGCTGGGCATCACCACGGCGGACGTGGCTGCGGCGGTGAACGCGCAGAACGCGCAGTTCGCCGCCGGCAAGATCGGCGCCGACCCCGCGCCACCCGACCAGCAGCTGGTCTTCACGGTCACGGCCCGCGGCCGCCTGGTCGAGGCCGAGCAGTTCGGCGACATCATCCTGCGCGCCTCGGGCGCCGGCGGCGTGCTGCGGCTGAAGGACGTGGCGCGCGTGGAGCTCGGCGCACAGAGCTACGACGCGAGCAACAGCGTCAACGGCCAGCCGGCCATCGCGCTGGCGGTGTTCCTGCAGTCGGGTGCGAACGCGCTGGACACCGGCAATGCCGTCAAGGCGCGCATGGACCAGCTCAAGAAAGAACGCTTCCCGCCGGACATCGACTACCTGGTTCCCTACGACACCACGCGCTTCGTGGCGGCCTCCATCAACGAGGTCGTGCACACCATCATCGAGGCCGCGATCATCGTCGTGCTGGTGGTCTTCATCTTCCTGCAGAGCTGGCGCGCCACCCTGATCCCGATGCTGGCCGTGCCCGTGTCGCTGATCGGCACCTTCGCCGGCCTGTGGCTGGCCGGCTTCTCGATCAACACGCTGACGCTGTTCGCGATGGTGCTGGCCATCGGCATCGTGGTGGACGACGCCATCGTGGTGCTGGAGAACGTCGAGCGCCTCATCCGCGAGGAGCACATGGCGCCGATGGAGGCGTCCATCGAAGCCATGCGCGAGGTCTCCGGCGCCGTGGTGGGCATCGTGCTGGTGCTGTGCGCGGTGTTCATCCCGGTGGCCTTCCTGGGCGGCATCGCGGGGCAGCTGTACCGCCAGTTCGCGGTGACGGTGGCCATTGCCGTCGTGATCTCCGGCGTGGTGGCGCTCACGCTCACGCCGGCCCTGTGCGCCCTGCTGCTCCGGCCCGAGCACGGTGGCTGGTCCGAGCGCGTCTTCCGCCCCTTCAACCGGGCCTTCGGCTGGATCACGCGGCGCTTCACCGGCGCGGTGGACCTGGTGCTGAAGCACCGCGTGGTGGCACTGCTGTGCTTCGCGGGGCTGCTGGTCGGCGCGGGCTTCCTGTTCACGCGCGTGCCCGGCAGCTTCGTGCCGGCCGAAGACCAGGGCTACATCATCGCCATCGCGGCCCTGCCGGACGGCGCGACGCTGCAGCGCACGGCCAAGACGACCGACCAGCTGCGCCACATGATGGACAACAACGCGGCCAAGGAAAACTTCTTCATCGTCAACGGCTTCGACCTGTTCAGCGGCAGCGCCAAGTCCAACTCGGCCACCATCTTCGTGCCCTTGAAGCCCTGGGAAGACCGCAAGCAGACGGCCCAGCAGCTGGCCGGTGAAATGAGCGGCAAGGGCTTCGCGCTGAATGACGGCATCGCCTTCGCGGTGAACCCGCCGGCCATCCAGGGCCTGGGGCAGTCGGGCGGCTTCGAGCTGTACCTGCAAAGCCGCAACGACGCCGACACCGGGCGCCTGGCCCAGGTCACCAACGACTTCATCAACGCACTGCGCCAGCGCCCCGAGCTCGAGAACATCAACAGCCTGTTCCGCCCCACCTCGCCGCAACTGCGCGTGGAGGTCGACCGCGAAAAGGCACTGAGCCTGGGCATCCCGGTGAACGACGTCTTCGCCGCCCTGCAGGCGCAGCTGGGGTCGCTCTACATCAACGACTTCAACAAATCCGGCCGCACCTACCGCGTGACGATGCAGGCCGACGCACGCTTCCGCTCGCGCCCCGAAGACATCGGCGCGCTGTACGTGCGCAGCAACACCAGCGGCCAGATGGTGCCGCTGAAGGCGCTGATCACGGTGTCCACCCTCATCGGCCCCGAGCAGATCGACCGCTACAACGGCTATGTCGCCGCGCGCGTGCTGGGCGCGGGCAAGGCCGGCTTCAGCTCGGGCCAGGCCATCGCCACGGTGGAGCAGGTCGCCAAGCAGGTGCTGCCGCCGGGCTACACGGTGGAATGGACCGCGGTCGCGTTCCAGGAAAAGCGCACAGGCAACGCGAGCGTCTTTGCCTTCGGTTTTGCCATCGTGATGGTCTATCTGATCCTGTCGGCGCTGTACGAACGATGGGGCGTGCCGCTGGCCGTCCTGCTGGCCGTGCCCTTTGCCGTGACGGGTGCGCTGTTGTTCGTCTTCCTGCGCCACATGGACAACGACATCTACTTCCAGATCGGCCTGGTGGTGCTGATCGGGCTGGCGGCCAAGAACGCCATCCTGATCGCGGAGTTCGCGATGCAGGGCATGGCCGCCGGCAAGAGCGCGTCCGAGGCGGCGCGCGACGCCGCACGGCTGCGCTTCCGGCCCATCGTGATGACCTCGCTGGCCTTCGTGCTGGGCGTGGTGCCGCTGGTGATCGCCACCGGCGCCGGCGCCAGTGCGCGGCAGTCGATGGGCACGGGCGTGTTCGGCGGCATGCTGGTGGCCACGTTCGTGGCGCCGATCTTCGTGCCGCTATTCTTTTCGCTGCTGGCGCGCAAACCGCGGCCGGTGCATGGCGCCGCGGCGCGAACCCAAGACGTGGAGGGTGTCTGATGCGAGCCATGGCGTGGATGCCCGTGATGGCGGCCTTGGGCCTGGCCGGATGCGCGGCGGTGGGGCCCGATTACCAGCGACCGGCGGTGACCTTGCCCGCGACCTTCCCGCAGGCCGGTGACGCCCAGGGCACCGTGGCCCCCGACTGGTGGAAAGCCTACGGCGATGCCGAGCTGACCCGCCTGGTGGACAAGGCGCTGGAGGCCAATGCCGACATCGCCCAGGCGGTATCGCGGGTGGAGTTCGCCGACGCGCAACTGCGCGAAGCCGGCGGCGCCCTGGTGCCCACCGTCACGCTGGGCAGCAACGGCGGCCGCTCGGGCACCGGGCGGCTGGTACCGGCCAACGTCTCGGGCCGCAACATCGTGGGCAACGACGTGAAGCTCGCGGTGGCCACCTCCTTCGAGATCGACCTGTGGGGCAAGCTGCGCCGCGCCAGCGAGGCCGCCCGTGCCCAGCTGCTGGCCAGCCAGGCCGCGCGCGACACCGTGCGCCTGACCGTGGCCGGCGCGGTGGCGCAAAGCTGGTTCGCCCTGCGTTCGCTGGACGATCAGATCGTCGCCACGCGCAGCACGCTCAAGACGCGTGAAGACAGCGCCCGGCTGATCGGATTGCGCGTGAAGGCGGGCACCGGTTCGCTGCTGGACGCCGAGCAGGCCGAGATC
>CAIJPE010000312.1 GCA_903822435.1 uncultured beta proteobacterium
CACCGATCCCGGCACCGATGGCAGCACCGATTTCGGCACCGACGGCCGTCCCGGTCACCCCGCCCCGATCCGTCGGGCCTGCCATCAGTGCGCCCGCTGGCGCCATGCCCAAGGCCACCGGCATTCCTGCTCCCACACTCTCACCGCGGCCAGGCACGCTATGAAGACCGAAGACAACGGGGTCCTGGCGGCGCTGGGCGGCTGGTGGAACGGGCTGGCCCAGCGTGAGAAGCGGCTGCTTGCCATCGGGGGAACGGTCCTGGTGCTGTTCATCCTGTGGTCCACGGCCGTGCAGCCGGCCCTGCGCACCATCACCCGGGCGCCGGCCGAACTCGATGCACTGGAAGTGCAGCTCCAGACCATGCAGCGCCTGGCCGCAGAAGCCGGCAGCCTGCGCGCGGCGCCGGCCATCAACCCCGAGCAGGCCGCCACGGCGTTGCGCACCGCCACCGAGCGCCTGGGCGACAAGGGCAAGCTGCTGCTGCAAGGCGACCGCGGCACGCTCACCGTGACCGGCGCCGGCACTGCCGCTTTGCGCGACTGGCTGGCCGAGGCCCGCTCGGGTGCCCGCGCGCGGCCCCTGGAGGCCAACCTGACGCGTGGCGCCCAGGGCTACAGCGGCACGCTGGTCGTGGCCATCGGGGGCTCGTCTTGACCTGGCGCTGGATGGTCGGCGGGGTGGTGCTGGGGGGCGCCTGCGCCCTGGTGGCCTTCGCCCCGGCGGCCTGGCTGGCCTCTGCCGTATCCCGTGGCACCGGCGAACGGCTGCTGCTGGCCGATGCACGGGGCTCGGTGTGGAACGGCAGTGCGGTGATGGTGCTCACCGGGGGCATCGGCAGCCGCGATGCCAGCGCCTTGCCCGGCCGCCTGCACTGGCGCCTGTCGCCCGAGGGTACGGCCATCGGCGTGGGGCTGGTGCAGGACTGCTGCATCAACGGTGAAATGCACCTGCGCGTGGTACCGGGGCTGGGCCGCGTGCGACTGGAGCTCGGCCCCGCGGCCGGCGGCGCGAGCCTGGGCCAGTGGCCGGCGGCCTGGCTGGCCGGGCTGGGCACGCCCTGGAACACCATCCAGCCCTCGGGCTCACTGCAACTCAGCAGCCCCGGCCTGGCCGTGGAGCAGGTGCAGGGGCGCTGGCTGTTCACCGGGCGTGCCGACGTCGACATGACCGGCATGGCCTCGCGCTTGTCCACCCTGGACGTGCTGGGCAGCTACCGCGTCAGTGTGGTGGGCGATGGCGCAGGCGGTGACGCCACCCGGCTGGAGCTCAGCACCCGCAGCGGTGCGCTGCAGTTGTCCGGCAGCGGTCAGTGGGCGGCCTCCAGGCTGCATTTCCAGGGCCAGGCCAGCGCCGAGGCCGGTTCCGAGGCGATCCTCGGGAGCCTTCTCAACATCATCGGCAGGCGCCAGGGCGCCGTGTCCCTCATTTCCATAGGATGAGCATGAACCGACGGTTTCTCCAGGGCTGCGTCTACACGCTGTCCACGCTGATGGCCTTGCCGGCGTGGCCGCAGGCCCCGGCCCTGCCGGCCGCCAGGTCGCGGGCGCCGGTCACCGTCAACTTCGTGAATGCCGACATCGAGGCCGTCACGCGCGCCGTGGCCGCCATGATCGAACGCGCCATCGTGGTCGATCCGCACGTCAAGGGCACCATCACCCTGTACAGCGAACAGCCGCAGAGCGTGCGGGAAGCCTACGTGGCCTATCAGTCGGCGCTGCGTGGGCTGGGCTTTGCCATCATCGAAAGCGGCGGCCTGCTGAAGGTCGTGCCCGAAGCCGATGCCAAGCTGCAGACCGGCACGGTCTCGGTGGGCGAGGTGGGTGCGCGTGGCGAACAGATCATCACGCAGATCTTCACGCTGCGTTACGAGAACCCGAACAACCTGGTGGCGGTGCTGCGCCCGCTGATCAGCGCCAACAACACCATCAACGCCAACCCCGGCAACAACGCGCTCGTCATCACCGACTACGCCGACAACCTGCAGCGCATCGCCAAGATCATTGCCGCGCTGGACCAGCCCTCGGGCACCGACGTCGAGGTGGTGCAGCTGCAGCACGCCGTGGCGGCCGACCTGGCGCCGCTGGTGCAGCGCCTGAGCGACGGCGGCGGCGCGGCGGTACCCGGCGTGCCGGGTGGCGGCGCGGCGGGCACCACGGTCGTGGCCGACTCGCGCTCCAATTCGCTGATCATCCGGGCGCCCAACCCGGCGCGGCTGGCCGCGCTGCGCGCGACCATCTCGCGCCTGGACCGCCCCAACAACCTCACCGGCCCTGGCGGCGGCATGTACGTGGTGCATCTGAAGAACGCCGACGCCACCCGCCTGGCGGCCGTCGTGCGGGCAGCCTTCGGTGCGGTGGGCACCGGCAGCAGCGGCAACAGCAGCGGCGGCGGCGGCGGTGCTGTTGCCGCAGTCCAGATCGGGAATTCGCCGGCACCCGGCAACCCCGGCGGGGCCGCACCGGGCGGTGGTGCGCTGTCCACCGCGGCGCAGCCGTCCACGGGCGGCTTCATCCAGGCCGACCCGGCCACCAATTCGCTGGTCATCACTGCGCCCGAGCCGCTCTACAAGCAGGTGCGGGCCCTGATCGACCAACTCGACAGCCGGCGCGCCCAGGTCTACATCGAAAGCATGATCGTCGAGGTCTCGCCTTCGGACGCGGCCGACTTCGGCTTCCAGTGGCAGGGCCTGCTGGGCAAGGCCGGCGACCAGCTCGGCCTGGCCGGCGGCACCAACTTCACGCCCGCCGGAGGCAACGGCAACATCATCACGCTGAGCAAGGCCGGTGCGGCCGGCGGCTCCACCCTGACCGTGGGCGAGGGCCGGAACCTCGGCCTGCTGAACACCTACAACGGCGTGGTGTCGCTGGCCGCCATCGCGCGGGCCCTGCAGAGCCAGTCCGAGACGAACATCGTCTCCACCCCGAACCTGATCACGCTGGACAACGAAGAGGCCAAGATCGTGGTGGGCGAGAACGTGCCCTTCATCACCGGCCAGTTCACGCAGACCGGCACGGCCACCACCAACCCCTTCCAGACCATCGAACGCAAGGACGTGGGCATCACGCTGCGCATCAAACCGCAGATCGGCGAAGGCGGGGCCATCCGCATGACCATCTTCCAGGAACAGAGCGCCGTGAAGTCGGACACCGCGGCCGGCACCACCAACGCCGGCCCGTCCACCACCAAGCGCTCCATCGAAGGCACGGTGGTGGTCGACGACGGGCAGATCCTGGTGCTGGGCGGGCTGATCCAGGACACCTTCACGCTGAGCCGCAGCAAGGTGCCGTTGCTCGGCGACCTGCCCCTGGTCGGGGCGCTTTTCCGCAGCGAGAGCCGCGAGCGCAAGCGCACCAACCTGATGGTGTTCCTGCGGCCCATCGTCATGCGCGACGCCGAGAGCGCCAACAAGTTCTCGACCGACCGCTACGAGCAGATGCGCGGGCAGCAGAAGGACAACCAGCCCACCCCCAGCATCATGATGCCGATCAACGAGGCACCGGTGCTGCCCTTGCGTCCCCAGGGCCGCGAGCCGCTGGCGCCGCCGCCCTCTGCGCCGTCCGGCCCGGCTTCGGCGCCATCCACCGAGGCCGCGCCCGCGCAGCCCAAGGCACCTTCCTGACCATGGCCACCCGCCACCCCTTGCCCTACGCCTACGCGAAGGCGCACACCCTGCTGCTGGAAGACGACGGCGAACAGCTGCTGCTGTGGGCCGGTGAAAGCACGCCCGCCTCGGCCCTGGCCGAAGTGACCCGGTTGTTCGACGTGGCCAACTTCGAGCGCGAAGCCACCGCCACGCTGGGCCAGCGCATCGCGGCGGCCTATGCCGGCGGCGAAAGCAGCGCCGCGGCTGTGATCGGCGAGGTGGAAAGCGGCGTGGACCTGTCCCGCATGATGCAGGAACTGCCGGCGGTGGAAGACCTGCTGGAAGCCGCCGACGACGCGCCCATCATCCGCATGCTCAACGCCTTGCTCACGCAGGCTGCCAAGGACGGCGCGAGCGACATCCACATCGAACCCTACGAGCGCAGCAGCTCGGTGCGCTTCCGCGTGGACGGCACGCTGCGTGAGGTGGTGCAGCCCAACCGCGCGCTGCACGCCGCGATGATCTCGCGGCTGAAGATCATGGCCGAGCTGGACATCGCTGAAAAGCGCCTGCCGCAGGACGGGCGCATCTCGCTGCGCATCGGAGGCCGGGCCATCGACGTGCGCGTTTCCACGCTGCCTTCGTCGCACGGAGAGCGCGCCGTGCTGCGGCTCCTTGACAAGACCGAGTCGCGCTTCACGCTCGAAGGGTTGGGCATGGACGGCGAGGTGCTCAAGGCCTTTGCGCGCCTGATTCAGCAGCCGCACGGCATCGTGCTGGTGACCGGACCCACCGGCTCGGGCAAGACCACCACGCTGTATGCCTCGCTGGGCCGCGTGGACACCGCCACCACCAACGTGCTGACGGTGGAAGACCCGGTGGAATACGAGCTCCCGGGCATCGGCCAGACGCAAGTCAATCCGAAGATCGACCTGACCTTCGCCAAGGCCCTGCGCGCCATCCTTCGGCAGGACCCCGACGTGATCATGATCGGCGAGATCCGCGACTTCGAGACCGCGCAGATCGCCATCCAGGCCTCGCTGACGGGCCACCTGGTGCTCGCCACCGTGCATACCAACGACGCGCCCAGCAGCGTCACCCGTCTCATCGACATGGGCGTGGAGCCCTTTCTGCTGTCCAGCACCTTGCTGGGTGTGCTGGCGCAACGGCTGGTGCGCAAGCTGTGCCCGCGCTGCCGCCTGCAGGACCCCCAGGGCGCCTGGCGTCCGGTGGGTTGCGACCATTGCGCGCACACCGGCTACAAGGGCCGGACCGGCGTGTACGAGCTCATGAGCGTGGACGCCCAGGTGCAGACGCTCATCCACAACCGCGCCGCCGAGCAGGACCTGGTCGCCGCCGCACGCGTGGCCGGCCTGCGTTCGATGCGCGAGGACGGCGAGCGGCTGGTGCACGAGGGCGTCACGTCCCTGGAAGAAGTCATCCGCGTGACCCGAGATTGAGCATGCCTGATCGCGCCCCTGCGACCCCCTGACGATGCCCGCCTACCGTTTCGAAGCCCTGGACGCGGCCGGCAAGTCGCAGAGCGGCCTGCTGGAAGCCGACAACGCCAAGGCCGCGCGGGCGCAGTTGCGCGGCCGCGATCTGGTGCCGCTGGCCGTCAACCCCGTGACCATGGTCGCGCAGGAGTCGGCCGCGGCGCGCTTCACGCGGCGCGTGTTCTCGTCCACGGGCCTTGCGGTGTGGACGCGGCAGCTGGCCGGGCTGGTGGGTTCGGGCCTGCCGCTGGAGCGTGCCTTGACGGCCCTGGCCGACGAGGCCGAAAGCCCGCGACAGAACGAGCTGGTGGCGCACCTGAAGAGCGAGGTCAACGCCGGCAGCAGCTTTGCGCGCGCCCTGTCCACCGCGCCGCGTGAGTTCGACGAGGTCTACCGTGCGGTGGTGGCCGCCGGCGAGCAAAGCGGTGCCCTGGGACCCGTGCTCGAACGCCTGGCCGACGACCTGGAGCAACAGCAGGCGCTGAACAGCAAGGTGGTGGGCGCCATGCTCTACCCGGCCATCGTGTCGGTGGTGGCCATGGTGATCGTGGTGATCCTGGTGACGTACGTGGTGCCGCAGATCGCCGGCGTGTTCACCAGCTCCAAGCGGGCCCTGCCGGTACTGACCGTGGCCATGCTGGCCTTCAGTGGCTTCGTGCGGCAGTGGGGCTGGCTGGTGCTGTTGCTGGTGGTGGGCGGCGTGGTGGGCCTGAACGTGGCCCGCCGCAACGAGGGCTTCCGCGAGCGCAGCGATGGCTTCGTGCTGCGCCTGCCCCTGATCGGCCGCCTGGCCCGGGGCTACAACGCGGCGCGCTTCGGCGGCACGCTGGCCATGCTGGCCGGTGCCGGCGTGCCCATCCTCAAGGCCTTGCAGGCCGCGGCCGAGACGCTGGGCAACCGTGCCATGCGGGCCGATGCGCTGGATGCCCTGACGCAGGTGCGCGAAGGCGCGCCGCTGGCCTCGGCGCTGGCCGGCAAGAAGCGGTTCCCGGGCCTGCTGGCGATGTTCGCCCGGCTGGGCGAGCAGACCGGGCAGTTGCCCGAGATGCTGCTGCGTGCCTCCGCCCAGCTGTCGGCCGAGGTGCAGCGCCGCGCCATCGGCATGGCCACCCTGCTCGAGCCTCTGCTCATCGTGGTGATGGGCCTCGTGGTGGTGCTGATCATGCTGGCCGTACTGATGCCCATCATCCAGCTCAACACCTGGATCAAGTGAGCCCTCGAGCTCGCTGGCGCCCGTGGCCCTTCGCTGGTGCCGTTGGGTAGCGATGCAGCGCGCTGTCAGGCGGCTGGCTTGTCGCTGGCGGTCGCCGGCTCTTCGGGGGCTTGCGTGTGCTTGATGAAGAGCTTGGCGGCGATGATGCCGATCTCGTACAGGACGACCATGGGGATGGCCAGGGCGAGCTGTGAGATGACGTCGGGCGGGGTGACCACGGCCGAGACGATGAAGGCGCCGACCACGAAGTAGCCGCGCATCTTGCGCAGCTGGTCGATGGAGACGATGCCCATGCGGGCCAGCACGATCACGGCGATCGGCACCTCGAAGGCGACGCCGAAGACCAGGAACAGGGTGAGCACGAAGCCGAAGTACTGCTCGATGTCCGGCGCAGCCGTGATGGAGGCGGGCGCGAAGTTCTGGATGAAGCGGCTCATCCCGGGGATCACGATGAAGTAGCAGAAGGCCACCCCCACGATGAACAGGACGGTGCTGCTGACGACCAGCGGCAGCACCAGTTTCTTCTCGTGCGAGTACAGGCCCGGCGCCACGAAGGCCCACAGCTGGTACAGCACCACCGGCAAGGCCACCAGAAAGGCCGCCATCAGGGTGATCTTCAGCGGCACCAGGATCGGCGAGATCACGTTGGTGGCGATCAGCGTCGCGCCGCGTGGCAGATGGGCCAGCATGGGCGCCGCCAGCAGGTCATAGAGGCCCGCCGGACCCGGGAAGAAAGCCAGGACGCCGAAGGCGATGGCAATCGCGATGACCGAACGGATCAGCCGGTCGCGCAGTTCGATCAGGTGCGAAACGAACGGTGCTTCGGTGCCTGCCAGTTCGTCGGGCTTCTCGTCGCTCATCGGCCTGCCTTGATGCCCGGAGGCCGGAAGCGCGCCACGCGGGCCGCACCCGACTGCGCCCTGGTTCGGATGCCCTGATGCTGCTTGTACCACTGAGGCGTGGCGCCACGTTTGAGCCGCCACTGCTTCTTGGGGTGGCGGTAGGTGGGTGGGGGCGGCGGCAGGGGCGTGTAGCCGCTGCTGCCGTCGGTGCCCGCCAGGGTGTCGGTCACGCTGCCGGAGATGCTGTTCCAGTTCTGCCCGAAGGCGGCACTCGCCTGGTCGACTTCCTGCCGCACGGTCTGCTGCACATCGCGCGCGGCGTCCTCGAACTGGGTCTTCATCTTCTTGAGCTCTTCGAGCTCGATGGAGCGGTTGACTTCGGCCTTGACGTCGGCCACGTAGCGCTGGGCTTTGCCGAACAGGGCCCCCACCGTGCGTGCCACGCGCGGCAGCTTCTCGGGGCCGATGACGATGAGCGCCACGGCGCCGATGAGCGCAATCTTGTCGAAGCCGAAGTCGATCATGGGTCAGCAGCCGCAGTCCTGTACAGCCATCGCCCGGCAGCCGCGCTGCCCGGCAGATGGCTCAGGCCCGCACCCTCAGCTCTTGGTCTTCGCCTCGACGTCGACGGTGTTGGCGTCGCTGCGCTTGGCCGTCGTCACCTGGGCGGCGGCCGCCGGTGCCGTGCCCTCGGGCTCGGAGCCTTCCGCACCCTTCATACCTTCCTTGAAGCCGCGCACGGCGCCTCCGAGGTCACTGCCGATGTTGCGCAATTTCTTGGTGCCGAAGATGACCACGACGACCAGCAACACGATCAGCCAATGCCAGATGCTGAACGAACCCATGATCTTTCTCCTGAAAGCGAACCGATGATTCTACGAGGTGCCGGGGGCTGGCAAGTTCAAGGGGAAGCGGCCCGTGTCCCGGTCATTTCTGCGACGAACTGAAAGGGGATGCGCGCGGGGTCAACCCTTGGCCCAGGGGCGCGGCCCGCCCATCACGTGCAGGTGCAGGTGATAGATCTCCTGGCCGCCGTCAGCGCCGGTGTTGACCACGGTGCGGAAACCCCCGGTCACGCCCAATTCCTTCATGAGGCGCGGGGCCAGGGCCAGCATGCGGCCCAGCAGGGCATCGTGCTCGGGCCCCACGTCGGCCAAGGTGGCGATGTGGGTCTTGGGGATCACCAGCACGTGCACCGGAGCCCAGGGGTGGATGTCGTGGAAGGCGAGCAGTTCATCGTCTTCGTAGGCCTTTCGGCTGGGGATCTGCCCGGCAACGATCTTGCAGAAGAGGCAGGAGGGGTCGACGTGCATGGCCAAGAAGTGGTCCGGTTGATGGGTTGCCCAGGGGCGGCGGTGAAGCGGCCTGCGTTCAGTTCAGCGGCATCGGCCGATTTTCAAGCAGGCCCAGCCATCCGCGGATGAAGCGGTAGAGATACCACAAGCCGATGACGAACCACGCGGCGGCACCCGGCACCCAGAAGAAGACGAAGAGCGGCGACGTGACGGCCAGCCACAGCAAGGTGAACCAGAAGCTCCGGGCTTGCCAGCGGAAGTGGCTCAGGAAGAAGGCATCGGGCAGGTCGGGCCGCTTGACGTAGTTGATGATCATCGCCACGACCGAGAAGATGCCCATCGAGAACCACGACAGCAGGTGCAGCCCGTACATCATGTGCGTGAGCATCCGCAGGTCGGGATAGGGCCGATCCTGACTGCCGGGAATCACCACCTCGTTCATCTGCCTTCTCCTGTTTCCGTGCCTGTTCCAGCGCTGTCCGCCTCGCCCGCTTCACGCTGCCTGAGCTTGCGCAAGGCGAACTCGTCGAGCCCCGAAAGCCCCTCGCGGCGCCGCAGTTCGGCCAGCACGTCGGCCGGTTCGAGATCGAACGCAGCCAGCGCCACCATCGTGTGGAACCACAAATCGGCCACCTCACCCACGATGCGGGGGCGATCTCCGTCCTTGGCCGCCATCACCACTTCGGTGGCCTCTTCACCGATCTTCTTCAAGATGGCGTCGGTGCCCTTGGAAAACAAGCGTGCGACGTAGCTCTTGTCGGGGTCGCCCCCCTTGCGAGAAGCAATGATCGCGCCCAGCCGGGCCAGGGTCTCGTCTTGGGGGGCGGTCATGCCGATGGCTCCACAACCAAGCTTCCCGCCACGGAACCGGCTCTGCCGGGCCGTAGGCGGACGGCCCCCCTGGGGGGTAGCGAGCGACAGCGAGCTTGGGGGCTCATTTGTAGATGGATTCCGGGTCTTGCAGCATGGGGTCGACGTCCTGCCAGGCGCCTTGCTCCAGGCGCTGGAAGAAGCAACTGTGGCGGCCGGTGTGGCACGCGATGGCCGATTGGTCATCGGCGCGGCCCAGTTGGTCGACCTTCAGCAGCACGACATCGTTGTCGCAGTCCAGGCGGATTTCGTGGACGCGCTGGAAATGGCCCGACTCCTCGCCCTTGTGCCACAGCCGCTGGCGCGAGCGGCTCCAGTACACCGCCTGGCCGCGCTCGGCCGTGGCGGCCAGCGCCTGCCGGTTCATCCAGGCGAACATGAGCACATCGCCCGTGCGATGCTCTTGGGCGATGACGGGAACGAGTCCGTCGCGGTCCCACTTGATGCGGTCGAGCCAATCCATGTGCCCAGTTTAGTGGGTGGCCCCGGGGCCGGGACTTGGCGGGGCTCAGCCGCCCGGGGGTTCCGGGTGCGTCGGACCCTGGAAGCCGCGTTCCTCGGCCAGCCAGCGCAGCACCGGGATGGTGCCCGGCAACACGGGCTCCACGGTCACCGGCAGGCTTTGCCACGCCATCGACTGCGCTTCGCGCATCTCGAAGTCGCCGGCCCAGCGATGGACCTTGCAGAAGTGCAGCCTGACCCGGGCGTGGGGGTAGTCCATCACCAATTGCTGCCAGGGCCGTGCGCCAGCGATGGTGATGCCCAGTTCTTCGTGCAGTTCACGGCCCAGGGCCTCCTCGACGGTTTCGCCGGCTTCCAGCTTGCCGCCCGGGAATTCCCAGTAGCCGGCGTAGACCTTGCCGGCCGGGCGCGAGGTCAGCAGGAAGCGTCCGGCGGCGTCGATGAGCACGCCCACCGCCACCTCGGTGATGGCGCGCTCAGCCACCGTGGCGGCCGGCGTAGTCGCGCGCGAACTGCTGTGCCACGCGGCCCGAGCGCGAGCCCCGCTCCAGCGCCCACACCAACGACTCCTGCCGTGCCGCGGCAATGGCGGCCTCGGCCACGCCCAGGGCGCGCATCCACTGCGCGGCGATGGTCAGGTACTCGTCCTGCGTGAAGGGGTAGAAGCTGATCCACAGCCCGAAGCGCTCGGACAGCGAGATCTTCTCTTCGACGACTTCGCCCGGGTGCACCTCGCCGTCCTCGGTGTGCTGGTAACTGAGGTTCTCTTGCATGTGCTCGGGCAACAGGTGGCGGCGGTTGCTGGTGGCGTAGATCAGCACGTTGTCGCTGGCCTGCGACACCGAACCGTCCAGCACGCTCTTCAGCGCCTTGTAGCCTGGCTCGCCCTCGTCGAAGCTGAGGTCGTCGCAGAACACGATGAAGCGCTCGGGCCGGGCGGCCACCAGGTCCACCAGGTCCGCCAGGTCGACCAGGTCGGCCTTGTCCACCTCGATGAGGCGCAGGCCGCGCGGCGCGTACTCGTTCAGGCAGGCCTTGATCAGCGAGCTCTTGCCGGTGCCGCGGGCGCCGGTCAGCAGCACGTTGTTGGCGCCGCGCCCGGCGACGAACTGCTCGGTGTTGCGCACCAGGCGTTCCTTCTGCGCGTCCACTTCCTTCAGGTCGGCCAGGCGCACGTTGGCCACGTGGCGAACGGGCTCCAGCACGCCCGACTGGCCCCGGCGCCGGTAGCGGAAGGCCACCGAGGCCTGCCAGTCCGGTGCCGACGGCGCATGCGGCAGCACGGCTTCCAGGCGTTGCAGCAGCGACTCGGCGCGGGCGAAGAAGGATTCGAGAGCAGCGGGCAGGGCGGTCGCCGCTGGCGCCGCGGGTGTCGGGTTGGGCAGGTTCATCCGCCCAGTGTATTGAAGCGCGGCGGTGGGGGCAGCGCGCGCACGCTGTCGCCGGCCACCACATAGACACGGTCCTGGGCGCCGCGCGGCATCACGTGCATGCCCGTGAAGGCCCCGAAGGCCGGGAGCACGCCTACGGCCGCGCCGAAGTGGAAGCAGGGCAGGCGCAGGCTGTCACGCGCACGCCCGCCTACGACCGCGGCCGGGTGCACGTGGCCCGCCAGCACGTAGGCGCCGGCCACGGGCTCGGGGTGGTGCGCCAGGGCCAGGGCGGGCAGGCCGGGCAGATGCCAGGGCCCTTCGACGCAGGCCACGCCCCACTCGGGGGGCGGGTCGCCGGCGTGGCTGTCGTGGTTCCCGCGCACCAGTGTCAGGGTCAGCGCGGCGTGCGTGTCGCGCCACCGCGCCACCGCTGCCCAGGTGGCCGCCGCGCGCGAACGCGCCGAGTGCAGCAGGTCTCCCAGGAAGACGATGTGCCGCGCGCCGGTGGCCCCGACGGCGTCCGACAGGCGCTGCAGGGTCTCGGTGGTGGTGCCGCCGGGCACCGGCACACCCAGGCGGCGGAAAGACACGGCCTTGCCGATGTGCGCGTCGGCCACCAGCAGCACGCCATGGTCGACCAGGCATGCCGCCCGCTGCGGCAGGAGCCGCAACGAGGCGCCCCCCACCTCTAGCTGCACAGCCGTTGCAGGGCGGGCTCGAGGTGCTCGGTGGGCAGGCGCTTGAAGCCCGAACGGGTGTAGCGCTGCAGCCGCCCGACGATGAGGGCCGTGATGGCCGAGGCCAGCGCCTGCGCGTCGACGGTGGGTGTGGTCGAACCGGCTTCCTCCGCGGCTTGGCGCAGGCTCTGGCGCAGTTGCGATTCGACCCGGTCGAAGAACTGGTTCATGCGCGCCGACAGGCGTTCGTGCTCGAACACCAGCGCGTCGCCCACCATCACGCGGGCCATGCCGGGGTTCTTCTCGCCGAACTGCAACAGCACGGTGGCCACGCGGTGAGCCTGCTGGGCGCCGCTGCCCTCACGGGTGGCGATCTGGTTGATCAGGCTGAAGACGCTGGTCTCGATGAATTCGATCAGGCCTTCGAACATCTGCGCCTTGCTGGCGAAGTGGCGGTATAGCGCGGCCTCGCTCACGGACAGGCGGGCCGCCAGCGCGGCGGTGGTGATGCGCTCGGCGCCGGGCTGCTCCAGCATCTGAGCCAGGGTCTGCAGGATCTGCACCCGGCGTTCACCGGGCGGCGGACGCTTTCTCGTGGCCGCCGAGGCCGCGGCGGCCGGCAGGGCCTCACCGGCTTCGGGTGGGTCGGGGGCGTCCACCGGTGCGGCCGGCGGCATGGCCGTGGCCTGGGGGCGCTCGTCAGGCTGGTCTTGCATCGGGCTTGGCGATTGGCGGCAGGAAGCTGGGGCTCGCAAGGGCAGGGAAGCCACTGCGGACAGGCAGAACAGCGGCCGGCGCGCGGCAAACGCTTGAACCATTCTTGCACAGCGATTGCAGGGCTTTGCTTGCAGGTAAACACTGACATTCGCTCGTCCGCAGGCTGGCATGCGTGTGCCCGGGCGCCTCCACAATCGGGGTGATGGGCCCTCTGGCGCATGGCCCGCTCATGCCCGAACATCGCGTGAAAGGGGTCTGTCGATGCCACTGCATCCGGCGCTGATCGGCGCGGCCACGGCCCTGGGCCTGTCGACGCTTTTCATCGGCCTGCGGCGCCACCACCGGCTCCGCGCCCAGGTGGCCGAACTGGAGCGGCGTGTGCAGGCGCAGGATGCCCAGCGGCGAGGACTCCTGGCCCAGATGCATGCCGCGCAACGCACCGCCGAGCGGTCCGACCAGGCCAAGACCCGGTTCGTGGCTTCGGCCAGCCACGATCTTCGGCAGCCCGCCCACGCCCTGGGGCTCTATCTGGCGGCATTGCGCGATGGCCCGCTGGCGCCGGCACAGGCCGAGCTGGCCGAGCGCATGGCGCAGGCCCTGCGCGCCGTGGACGCCCTGCTGGCGGCCTTGCTGGACGTCTCGCGCATCGACGGCGAGGCGCTGCAGCCCCGCTGGGAGCTGGTGCCGCTGGCGCCCCTGCTGCGCCGCCTGGCCGAAGAGTGGGCGGCACCTGCCGAGGCCCGGGGCCTGCGCCTGGCGCTGCACCTGGGGCCGGCCGCGCAGGCCGCCACCACGGTCACCGACGCCCTGCTGCTGGAGCGGGTGCTGCGCAACCTGCTGGCCAACGCGGTGCGGCACACGCCGCAGGGGGGCCTCCTGCTGGCCTGCCGCCTGCGGACGCCGGCCGAGGGCACGGCGCGCTGGCGCATCGAAGTCTGGGACAGCGGGGTGGGTATCGCCCCCACCGACCAGGAGCGCATCTTCGAGGAATTCGTGCAACTGTCCTCGGACCGGGGCGACGCGCCGGGCGCAGGCCTGGGCATGGGGCTGGCGATTGCGCGCCGGCTGGCCCACGTGCTGAATCTGCAGCTGGGCCTGCGCTCACGGCCGGGCCGCGGCAGCGTGTTCTGGATCGACGGCCTGGCACCGGCGGGTGCCGCCCCGCACGCGGCGGCGGCCGCTCGCCAGGAGCTTCGCCGCCTGGCCGGGGTGCGCGTGGCCGTGATCGACGACGACGCCACCGTGCGCGACGCCATGACCCGGCTGCTGCGGCAGTGGGAATGCGACGTGCTCAGCGGCGCGGATGCCGACGAGGTGCTGGCCGCCTGGGACCGGCTGCCGGCCGGGGGCGGGCCGGCGCTGGCGGCCGTGGTGGCCGACCTCTGCCTGGCCGATGGCCGCACCGGCCCGCACGAAGCCCGCCAGCTCCTGGCGCGGCTGGCCTGCAGCGCCCCGATCCTGCTGGTCACGGGCGATACGGCGCCCGGCCGGCTGGCCGAGATCGGGCACAGTGGCTTCCCGTGCCTGACCAAGCCCGTCTCCCCGGCCCGCCTGCGCAGCTGGCTGGAGCAGGCGGCCACCCACCCGGCGGCGGCCACTCGCGGAACCCCATGAACATCCTGATCGCCGACGACCATCCGATGCTGCGCGACGCCCTGGCCCGCACGCTGGGCGACGTGATGCCGCAGGCCCGGATCGTCGAAGCCGCCGACTACGCGGGTGCCGAGCGGGCGGCCCGTGGCCACGCGGCCGAAGGTGCGCCGCTGGCCCTGGCGCTGGTGGACTTGCACATGCCGGGCATGGACGGTGTCGAGGGGGTGCGGCGCCTGGCCGCCCTGGGGCTGCGCGTGGCCGTCGTCTCGGGCGACGACGACCCGGCCGTGGTGCGCGCCGCCTTTGCCGCCGGGGCCGTGGCCTTCCTGCCCAAGAGCGATGCCCACGACCAGATGCGACAGGCCTTGCGCGTGGTCTGCGAAGGCGGCCCTTGGCTGCCGGCCCAGGTTCTGGCCGTGGCGGCTCCGGGCATCCAGACCCGGCCGCATGCCGGCGGCCTGACCCCGCGACAGGCCGATGTGCTGCGCTGCCTGATGCGCGGCCAGCCCAACAAGCTGATCGCCCGCGAACTCGGGTTGACCGAAGGCACCGTCAAGATCCACGTGGCCGCGATCCTGCGCATCCTGCAGGCCCGCAACCGCACCGAAGCCGTCGTCATCGCACGCGAGCTCGGCTGGGTCCCTTGACCCTGGCGCCCCGGCGCCTCCTTTCATCCGACTAGGCCTTTGGGCGTAGCCGCCTTCGGCGGTCCGAGCGATGCCGGCCTGCGGGCTTTTGCCTACCTTGCGGGGCGTCGCCGGCCCCGCCACGCACCCCGAGGGGGCGCCCATCATGAACATCGACTTCTTCAACCCGCATGCCTTCTCACCCTGGCTCCAGGGATTGATGCTCTTGTGCTTCAGTCTGGCCTGGCCGCTGGCCAACGTGCGCCTGTGGCGCTCATTGCAGCAGCGCCGCACGGCGCTGCGCGTCCTGCGCAGCGGCCGTGGCCGTGGCTTCACGCTGGTGGTGCTGTGCGGCTACCTGGCCGGCGTGGCGACGCAGCTGGCCCAGGTGCTGGCGGGCCACCCGCTGGGCGCGATGTTCTGGTTCTACCTGGTCAACGCGGTATCGGTGGCTGTCCACCTGGCGCTCCAGGTGCGCGGGCGGTGCGCCTGCCGTCGGGCCGTCCGGCGTCAGATCAGCTGGTTCAGGCGGCGCACGCGCCGGTCCACGTAGGCCGGGCGCCGGTGCCGGCGCAGGGCCGCCTTGGGCAGCCAGCCCTGCATCCACACGGTCTGCATGCCCACGCTGCGCGCGGCCTTCTGGTGCACCAGCGTGTCTTCCACCAGCACGCAGCGCGAGGCTGGCACCTTCAGGCTGGCCGCCAGCGCGCGGAACATCCGCGCATCGGGTTTGGGCCGCAGATGGCCGAACATGTGCATGTCCTCGATGGCCAGCACCGCGTCGAACAGGTGGCCGATGCCCAGCACGCCCAGCACCCGGTGTGCATAAGCCGCCGGAGCGTTGGTGAGGATGATCTTGCGCCCCGGCAGTCGGGCCAGCGCCGCGATGTCCGCCCCGCGGCCCCGCACCCGCTCTTCCAGCCCCGGCAGGCGGTGGGTGTGGTGCAGGAAGTGATCGGCCCGCACCCCATGGTGGCGCATCAGGCCCAGCAGCGTGGCCCCATAGCGCAGCCAGTACCGGCGACGCAGCGCATCGGATTCGGCCGGCGAAATGCCCAGTTCCCGCACGATGTAATCGCCCATCGCCACGTGCAGGTGCCGCATCGACGCCGTGCTCGCGTCATGCAGCGTGTCGTCCAGATCGAACAGCCAGACCGGTGAGCGGGAAACAGCGGTCATCCCGGTTCAATGGCTTCGGATCATGGTGCCGTAGGCCTGGTCGGTGAGGATCTCCAGCAGCATGGCGTGCGGCACGCGTCCGTCGATGATGTGCACCGCGTTGACGCCGCTCTTGGCGGCATCCAGGGCGCCGGCGATCTTGGGCAGCATGCCGCCGCTGATGGTGCCGTCGGCGAAGAGCTCGTCGATCTGGCGCGCCGTGAGATCGGTCAGCAGCTGCCCTGTCTTGTCGAGCACGCCGCGGATATTGGTCAGCATCATCAGCTTCTCGGCCTTCAGCACCGTGGCCAGCTTGGCCGCCACCAGGTCGGCATTGATGTTGTAACTCTCGTTCTTCTCGCCGAAGCCGATGGGGCTGATGACCGGTATGAACTGGTCATCCTGCAGCGCCTTGACCACGCTGGGGTCGATGGCCGTGATCTCGCCGACCTGGCCGATGTCGTACTCGGCTCCTTCCTTGTCGGTCATCTTCATCTTGCGGGCGCGGATCAGGCCGCCGTCACGGCCGGTCAGTCCCACGGCCTTGCCGCCAGCGGCATTGATCAGGCCCACGATGTCCTGCTGCACCTCGCCGCCCAGCACCCACTCCACCACCTCCATGGTCTCTTCGTCGGTGACGCGCATGCCCTGGATGAAGGTGCCCTTCTTGCCGATCTTGGCCAGGGCATCGTCGATCTGCGGTCCGCCGCCGTGCACCACGATCGGGTTCATGCCCACCAGCTTGAGCAGCACCACGTCCTCGGCGAAGTCCTGCTGCAGCGCCGGGTCGGTCATGGCGTTGCCGCCGTACTTGATGACCAGCGTCTTGCCGTGGTACTTGCGGATGTAGGGCAGGGCCTGGGCGAGGATTTCGGCCTGGTCGCGCGGCGTGATGTGGGAGAGATCGGGGTCCGTGGGGTTGCTCATGGCGTGCCGGTCGGTGGGATGACGCTGGGAAGCGGTGCGCGATTGTAGAAAGGCTCGGGCCGGCCGTGTGAGGCCGGCTGCGGCACACTGTGGAGCCGCCGCATCCGGCCGCAGGAGCCTTTCATGCCCCATCTCGACCGCCGCCTCGCCACCACCCTGATCGCCCTGATGGCGTGGGGTGCCCTGCCTGCGGCCCGGGCCCAGGCCACCACCACCGCCGCCGAAGTGCTCAAGGTCGACAAGGCCGCCGGCAAGCTCACCCTCAAGCATGGCGAGATCAAGAACCTGGACATGCCGGCCATGACCATGGGCTTCCGGGTGCGAGACCCCAAGATGCTGGACGACGTGGCCGTGGGCGACCGCGTCCGGTTCGTGGCCGAGCGGATCGACGGGCAGTACGTCGTCACGGCCCTGTCCAAGGCACCTTGAACCCCGACGGCGAGGCCCGCGGCATGTCCATCCCTCCTGCTTCCACCCACGCCCACGGCCTTCGGCCCGTCACGCGCCTCACCCTGGTGGTGGCCGACCGACCGTTGGCCGTTGTGGCCTGTCGTGATCCTCTGTCGGCCGTGAGCGACTTGCGGTACGTCACGGTCGAAACCCACCGCTGCGCCGGCGCCCTGCCGGCTTGAAAAGACAACGCACCGATGAAACCCATTGCCTTGAACATGGCCCGCCTCTCGGCGGTGGCGCTGGCCCTGCTGGCAGCAGGCTGCTCCCAGCTGGGCGGTCCCGCGGGCCCTGCACCCGGATCCGAAGCCACCGCGCCCTTCACCGTGAAGATCCTGGCGCTGAACGATTTCCACGGCAACCTCGAATCCCCCGGCACTTTCGGCCAGAACAACGCGGTGCCCACCGCCAACCGGCCGGCCGTGGGCGGGGCCGACTACCTGGCCGCCTACGTGGCGCGCTACAAGGCCCTCAATCCCTTGAACGTCGTGGTGGGCGCGGGCGATTTCATCGGTGCCTCGCCCCTCGTCTCGGCGTTGTTCTTCGATGAGCCGGCGGTCGAGACGCTCAACCAGATCGGCGTCGAGTTCACGTCGGTGGGCAACCACGAGTTCGACAAGGGCGCCACCGAACTGCGCCGCCTGCAACGCGGCGGTTGCAAGACCTCAGCCGCCGGCACCGAGCCCAACAGCTGCAAAGGCCACGGCTCGAAAGTCCGCGGCACCTTCGACGGCGCACATTACCAGTGGCTGTCGGCCAACGTGGTCGACAAGGCCACCGGCCGCACGCTGCTCGCACCCTACGGCATCAAGCGCTTCAACGGCGTGCCGGTGGCATTCATCGGGATGACACTGCAGGGCACGCCCGGCCTGGTCACGCCCACCGGCGTCGCGGGCCTGGCCTTCAACGACGAGGCCGCCACCGTCAACGCCCTGGTGCCCGAACTGCGCAAGCAGGGCATCGAAGCCATCGTGGTGCTGGTGCACCAGGGCGGCTTCGGCAACGGCCGTGCCGACATCAACGGTTGCGTCGGCGACCTGGCCGGCAGCGACATCGCGCCCATCGTGGCCGGCCTGGACGACGCGGTCGACCTGGTGGTCAGCGCCCACACGCACGCGGCCTACAACTGCTCGGCCACCACGGTGGACGACGGCATCACGCCGCGACCAACAGGATTGCCCAACCGCGTGGGCCGCAAGGTGCCGGTGACCAGTGCGAGCGCCTTCGGCCGCATCCTGACCGACATCGACGTGGTCATCGACCCCCGCACGCGCGACATCACAGCCGTGCGCCCGACCAACCGGCTGGTCGACCGCACCGACCCGGCCGCGCAGAGCTGGGTGGCGGCCCACCCCGAGGTGCGCGACATCGTGGCCGCGTACAAGGCCGATGCGTCTCCGCTGGCTGCGCAGGTCATCGCCACCATCCAGGCCCCGCTGACCAACAGCGTGGGTCCGGCGGGCAACATGGCGGCCGGCGAGTTGATCGCCGATACCGAATTGCAGGCCACCCAGCCGGCCGCCCTGGGCGGCGCGGTCATGGCCTTCATGAACTCCGGCGGCGTACGAAACCCGGGCTTCGTCAACCCGGCCGGCACCTACCCGCACAGCCTGAGCTATGGCGACGCCTTCACGGTGCAGCCCTTCGGCAACAGCCTGGTGACCATGACCCTGACCACCCAGCAGATCAAGGACGTGCTGGAACAGCAGTTCCCGGGCTGCCTGGGGCAGGGCAACCAGCGCATCATGCAGGTCTCCAACGGCCTGAAGATCAGCTGGAGGGCCACCAACCCGGTGTGCCAGAAGATCGTGGACGTGTCGTTCACCCCCATGAACCTGCAGGCCACGCCGGCCGTGGCCACCGCCCCGACCGAGCGCCTGGTGATCGGCGGCGTGGTGCAGGACCCGGGCAGGACCTGGCGCGTGACGGTCAACAATTTCATGGCCTCGGGCGGGGACGGCTACACGGTGTTCAACGCCGGGCAGAACCGCCTGGGCGGCGCACAGGACCTGGACGCGCTGGTGGCGTATCTCGCCGCCTACAAGTCGCCCGCCGCGCCCTACGACCCCGGGGCCGCCGCCGCCCTGGGCAAGCCCCGCATCACGGCCCTGCCGTGAGCCCGACGCGGGCGTGAGGCGCCGCCGCTGGAGGCTGGCGCGGGCCTGCTGGGGCCTGTGCCTGGCAGGCGCGGCCGCCGGCGTGCAGGCGCAGGGCACGATGCCGCAAGCAGGGGTTCCTGCGGCCGCGGCAGCCGCCCGCGCGGCCCTGCGTGCCGAACGTATCCGATGGATGGGCCTGGGCGAAGGCGCGCTGGCCGCCGGGGCAGCCGATGCGGCGCTGGACGCCTTCGAGCGGGCCGCCCAGTTGCAGCACGCAGCCGATGCCGAGGTGGGCATCGTGCGCAGCCACATGCAGGCAGGCGACTACCGCCGCGCCCTGGCCTTCGGCGCCCATGCCGCCGGTGCGCACCGCGACCATCCCGAGGCCATGGCCCTGTATGCCTGGCTGCTGTACCGGGGCGGGGAAACCGTGGCGGCTGACCGCTACCTGCGCCAAGGCTTGCAGGGGGCGCCAGACGATGCGGACCTGCTCTGGGTGCGCGGCCAGCTGCCCGTGCCAGAGCCCGGCCACGCAGCCCTGGCAGCGGGGCCGGCTGGAGTGCCGCCGTCCATCCTCGCGCCGTCGGTCACGGGCGCCGCCGTGCCCCCAGGTGCCCGCGTGGTGGGCACGGCCGCGCTGGCGCCCGACGGCCTCCAGGCCTGGGTGCCGCTGGCCACGCTGCCGCCTGCCGGGCGGTTGTGGCTGCGCAACGGCCTGGGCCAGACCGCGGCGGCCGACGTGCTGCGCCGCGACGTCGCACACGGCATCGCGCTGCTGGCTTTGCGCGTGCCCCTGCACCCGCCCACCGTGGCCCTGGCGCCGGACTGGCCCTTCGCCGGCAGCCCGGCTGCTACTGTCGAGTATGAAACCGGTCCCGGCGCGCGGCCCGCCTGGCCGATGCTGCGCCAGGGCTTCTTCGGGCAGCCGGGCTCTCCGTTGAGCATCCAGGCATCGTCAGACCCACATGGCGGCCCCGTTTTCGACCGCACCGGTCGCCTGGCCGGGCTGGCGCTACCCGGTGTGCCTTCTGGGCTGGTGCCGATGGCCGACCTTGCGGCGCTGGCCCGGATCACGCGGCCCGAGTCCTTCGTGCTGGCCGAGGTGGCTGCGCCACCCGGGCCGCCGGCTGTGGACGCCGTCTACGAGGCTGCGCTGCGGGTGGCCCTGCAGGTGCTGGCGGCGGATTGACCGGGTCGAGATGGCGGCATCGGAGGTCGCTTCCGATGCCGTCCGGCACCGCTACGATTGGAGGTTCCAACGAGGAGACATCACCATCGCCATCCCCCTCACCCCGCTCACCAACCACCAGATCCGCCTGGCCGCCCGCCCGGTGGGCCTGCCCACGCCCGCCAACTGGCAGGCCACCGAAGAGCCCGTCACCGAGCCCGGGGAAGGCGGCGTGCTGGTCAAGGTGCTGGCCATCTCGCTGGATCCGGCCATGCGGGGCTGGATGAATGAAGGCAAGAGCTACATCCCCCCGGTGGGTATCGGCGAAGTCATGCGCGCCGGCGGCGTGGGCGTGGTGGTCGCGTCGAAGAACCCGGCCTTTGCCGTGGGCGACACCGTCAGCTGCGCCCCCGGCGTGCAGGAATACTGGAACGTGCCGGCCGACCACATCAAGCGCAGCGGCATGGCCAGGATCGACCTGCGCATCGGCACGCTGACCCAGTGGCTCAACGTGCTGGGCATGCCGGGCATGACCGGCTACTTCGGCCTGATGGACGTCGGCCAACCCAAGGCCGGCGAGACACTCGTGGTCTCGGGCGCTGCGGGTGCCGTGGGCCAGACCGTGGGGCAGGTCGCCAAGATCAAGGGCTGCCGCGTGGTGGGCATCGCGGGCGGCCCGGCCAAGTGCGAATGGGTGGTCAAGGAACTGGGCTTCGACGCCTGCATCGACTACAAGGCCTCCGCCCCGGAGGGTGTGGCACCCGGCCGCTGGGACGCCGTGCGCGAAGGCCTCAAGCAGCATTGCCCCCAGGGCGTGGACATCTACTTCGACAACGTCGGCGGCGACATCCTCGACACCGTTCTGGCGCGCATCAACCGGGGTGCCCGGATCATCATCTGCGGCGCCATCAGCCAGTACAACAACACCACGCCCGTACAGGGCCCGAAGAACTACCTCTCGCTGCTGGTGAACCGGGCCCGCATGGAAGGCATCGTGGTCTTCGACTACGCCGACCGCTACCACCTGGCCATCGCCGAGATGGCAGGCTACCTGAAAGACGGCCGCATGAAGAGCAAGGAAGATGTGGTTACCGGCGGCGTGGCTGCCTTCCCGGCGACGCTGGGCAAGCTCTTCAGCGGCGAGAACTTCGGCAAGCTGGTGCTGGAGATCGCCGCTACCTGACCACCTCGGCCATGCCGCGGCCGACGCCCTGCTCGACCATCTCGCGCAGCAGAGCCACCTTCTCGGCCGTGCTGAGGTAGGTCCAGGGGTCGAGCCCGCTGGATCTGGCGCTGGGGGCTGCCGCGCGGGAGTCGTGCACGTCGTAGCGTCGAAGCACCGCGCCGCTGTCGGCATCCATCAGCGTGAGCCGCAGGTGCGCGTAGCCGGCCAGCAGGCCGCTGGAAAGTTCGCCCGTGGCCATGTTGCGCATGGGGTAGAGGGTGTCGATGTAGAACCCCACGCCCTGCGACTTGCCGCGGCCGATCGAGTTGCCGTCGGCCACTTTCACGCTGACGTCGCCCTGGTCGCGCGTGATGATCAGCAGGTGCGTGAGCTTCTTGGCCTCGATGGTCCGTACCATCCAGTCGGGCAACTCGGCGCGCTCGGCGCCGTCGGCCACCGCGCGCTGCTGCGGCACCGAAAGCGCTTCGTTGGAGCGGAACATCTCCACGCGCACCTGTGGCCATGCCGCGGTGGCAGAGGCGTTGGCGCGCTTGAGCGCCACGCCGTCCAGGTTCATGCCCTTCACGTCCAGGCTTTCGCGCGCCTGGTGCTCGATGCGCGTGTCGGCCGGCGCATCGGTGGCCTGCACCACCTGCAGGCTGTCTCCCAGCAGTGCGAAGATCCCCAGCACCTTGGGCTGCGCAAACGGCGGGGCAGGGGACGGCGATTGCGCGGCGGCAGGCAGCGCTGCGGCCGTCAGCAGCGTGGCCAGGGCCGCCAGGAGCCGCCGTGCGGCAGGGCGTCGGTGCATCAGAAGTGAATCCCCTGCATGAGTTGTTGCAGCGCCATCGCCTCAGCGCTGAGTTGCGAGCGCCCGGTCTTGTCGCCGGGCTTGGACCCCTTGGCGGCGGATGAATCCGGGAACATGCGAAAGCTCGTGTTCATGCCGATCTGCGCCACGCGGGGCAGCAAGGCATGGAGCACTTCGCCAAGGATACCCAGGCGCGTCGCGATGCGCACGGGCTTGCCGATGCAGGCCTGGGCGATCATGTCGGCCGCCTGTTCGGGCGACAGCGTGGGCACGTTGTTGTAGATCTGGGTGGGCGCGATCATGGGCGTGCGCACGAGCGGCATGTTGATGGTGGTGAAGGTCACGCCCTGGTCGGCGAACTCACTGCTGGCACAGCGAGTCCAGGCGTCCAGCGCGGCCTTGCTGGCCACGTAGGCCGAAAACCTCGGGGCGTTGGTCAGCACGCCGATGGAGCTGATGTTCACCACGTGCCCCTTGCGCTTGCCCACCATGCCCGGCAGCAGACCCATGGTCACGCGCAGGCAACCGAAGTAGTTCAGCTGCATGGTGCGCTCGAAGTCATGGAAGCGGTCGTAGCTGCTCTCGATGGCCCGGCGGATGCTGCGCCCCGCGTTGTTGATGAGGAAATCGACGCCGCCGTGGTCCTGCACCAGTTGCGCGACGAAGCGGTCGCAATCGGCCATGTCGGCGATGTCCACGGCATAGGGCACGAAGGCATAGCCCTTGGCGCGTGCTTCCGCACAGGCTTCCTCGAGCTTGTCGGCGTCGCGGCCGCAGATCACCGTGGTGGCGCCGGCTTCCGCGAACTTGTGCGCGGCGGCCAGGCCGATGCCCGAACTGCCGCCGGTGACCAGCACCACCTTGCCGCTGACCGTGCCCTTCAGGCTGCGGTCGATGAACAGGTCGGGATCGAGGTGGCGTTCCCAGTAGTCCCACAACACCCAGGCGTAGTCGTGCAGGTTGGGGCACTGGATGCCGCTGCCCGCCAGCGCCGCGTCGAGTTCGCGGCGGTCGTAGCGGGTGGGGAAGTTGATGAAGGTGAACATGTCGTCCGGCACGCCGAGATCCTTCATCACGGCGTTGCGGATGCGCCGCACGGGCGCCAGGGCCATCAGGCCCTTCTTGATGCTCTTGGGCACGAAACCCAGCAGCGCGGCGTTGACGAACAGGTTCATCTTGGGCGCATGGGCGGCCCGGCTGAAGATGTCCAGCACATCGCCCACGCGGTAGCCGGTGGGGTCTACCAGGTGGTAGCAACGGCCGCTGGCCGGGCTGGCTGCCGGCCTGGCCGTCTTGCCAGACTTGGCTGCCTTCGCGGGCAACTCGGACTTGATGTGGCTGATGTGGTCGATGCAGGCCACCACGAAGTCCACCGGCACGATGTTGATGCGCCCGCCCTCGATGCCCACGCTGGGCATCCACGGCGGCAGGATCTGGCGCATGCGCTGGATCAGCTTGAAGAAGTAGTACGGCCCGTCGATCTTGTCCATCTCGCCGGTCTTGCTGTCGCCCACTACCAGGGCCGGGCGGTAGACCGTCCAGGGCACCTTGCACTCCTTGCGCACGATCTTCTCGCTCTCGTGCTTGGTCATGAAGTAGGGGTGCTCCAGGCCGTCGGCCTCGTCGAACATGTCCTCGCGGAACACGCCTTCGTACAGGCCTGCCGCGGCAATGCTGCTGACGTGGTGCAGGTGCCCTGCGCCGATGGCCTGGGCAAACTCCACGAGGTTGCGCGTGCCGTCGACGTTGACCCGCACCTGGCTCTCGGCATCGGCGCTCAGGTCGTATACCGCGGCCAGGTGGTACACCGCATCGACCTGGCCCTTGAGCGCCTGGATCGTCTCGCTGGCCACGCCCAGCCGCTTGGCGGTCAGGTCGCCGGTGACGGGGATGGCGCGGGCCTTGCTCACGCCCCAGTAGCCGTACAGCGCATCGAGCTTGGCTTCGCTGCCGGGCCGCACGAGGAAGTGCACCACGGCGCCGCGACGCGCCAGGAGGGTCTTGACGAGCCGTTTTCCGATGAAGCCGGTGGCGCCAGTGACGAAATACCGCATGCGTTTTCTCCTCTGTCTCGAGTCGGTGCTTTCGGGTGCGTGCCCTTCAAGCATAGAGCCGCCTCACTAGAGAAAAGGGCTGCGGCACCAGGGGGGAACCCTATATTCCAATCATCGCAACACCCCTCGCAAGGAGACCCCATGGTCAAGAAGATGAAGAGCACCAAGGCCGCCCCCGAAGGCGCCGGTACCCGCAACGCCCAGGGCAGCCACCTGGCTGCATCCGTGAAGGAATCGGCACAGCAGATCTGGCTGGCCGGCATGGGCGCCTTCTCCAAGGCGCAGGAAGAGGGCACCAAGGTCTTCGAGGCGCTGGTCAAGGAAGGCCAGAGCCTGCAGAAGAAGACCCAGGGCATGGCCGAGGAAAAGCTCGGCGAAGTGACTGGCAAGATGAGCGCCATGGCCGAGACCGTCACTGCCAAGGCTGGCCAGAACTGGGACAAGCTGGAATCCATCTTCGAGCAGCGCACGGCCAAGGCCATGAGCAAGCTCGGGGTTCCCACGGCCAAGGACGTGCAAGCCCTGACCGAGCGCGTGGACGCACTGGCTGCGGCCGTGGCCAGGATGGGCAAGGCGGCCAAGCCCGCTGCCGCACCGGCCAAGGCTGCCAAGTCTGCCAGGACCGCCCGGACGGCCAAGGCCGAAACGATGCCCCCGGCCAAGCCGGTCCGGCGCGCCCGCAAGACGGCGGCCTGAACCGAGCCCCGGGGCAATCCCGGGGTGGTCAAGGCGTCGGGCGGGGCTCAAGCCGCGCGTCGCGGGGCCGATAACAGGCGATCAGCCCGTTTGCAGTCCCGGACGCCCCATGAGCAAAGCCCCCTCGCGACCTCTGGCCCCGCCATCGCCGCCATTGCCGCCTTCCGCAGGCGAGCACGCCGGCGACGAGTTCAGCACCGCCCGCGTGCGCGGATGGATGATGCAGCAGTCATTGGCCACCCTGCTCGATCGCGTGCGCGGCGCGCGCCAGGTGTTGCCGCACCTGGCTGCGCTTGAGGTGGCGCTGGGCAAGGTGGGCAGCGATGCCATCACCCAGATTCCCGCGCACCACCTGGCCAAGATCTGCCAGCAGCTGTCCAACCTGCCGCTGCCCAGGCAGGATCCTCCGCTGCATGAGTTGCTGGGCCTGTTGCTCGACGCGCTGGAAGGCCACGAGCACGCACAGGAGACGGCCCGGGATCCGCATGCGCAGTTCCTGTCGACCTTCGTGAGCGACAGCAAGCTGGAAGTGACCGAGGCGAGCTTGTCGGACTTCGACGCCGCCAGCGCGGGCTGAAAGCACCGGCCCTGGGCTTCACCCCAGGTAGCGGGCCTCCAGGTGGGCCTTGAAGTGCGCCGGGTTGAGCGCCTCGCCGCTGGCGCGCACGGCCAGCTCATCGGTCGTCCACAGGCTGGCCTGGCTCCAGATGTGGTCGCGCAGCCAATCGAACACCGGAGCCAGATCGCCGCCACCCATGCGCGCGTCCAGGTCGGGCAGGGCACGCCGCATCGCCGCGAACCACTGTGCGGCGTACATCGCGCCCAGCGAATAGCAGGGGAAATAGCCGAACAGCGCCTGGGGCCAGTGGACGTCCTGCATGGGGCCGTCCTTGTAGTTCCCCCGCGTGTCCACGCCCAGCAGTTCCATCATCTTGGCGTCCCACAGCGCGGGCACGTCCTCGGGCTCGATATCGCCCTCGATCAGCGGGCGCTCGATCTCGTAGCGCAGGATGATGTGGGCCGGGTAGGTGACCTCGTCGGCGTCCACGCGGATGGGGCCCGGCTTGACGCGGGTCATCAGGCGGTGCAGGTTCTGCGCCTCGAAGGCGGGCTGGTTGCCGAAGGCCCGGACGACCAGCGGGGCCAGCCTGTGCACGAAACCCGGGTGGCCGCCCAATTGCATCTCGAAGCTCAGGCTCTGGCTTTCGTGCAGCGCCATGGAGCGAGCGTGCGCCACCGGCTGGCCCAGCCAGTCGCGCGGCAGGTTCTGCTCGTAGCGGCCGTGCCCGGTCTCGTGCACCGTGCCCATCAGGCTGCCGAGGAAATCGTCTTCCCGGAAACGCGTGGTCATGCGAACGTCCTCGGGCACCCCGCCGCAGAAGGGGTGGGCGCTGACGTCCAGGCGGCCGGCCTCGAAATCGAAGCCCAGCATCCGCATGACCTCGTCGCACAGGGCCTTTTGGGCGTGCACCGCAAAGGGCCCGACGGGGTTGACGACGGTTTCGCTCGCCTGGCGGGCTCGGACGTCCCGGATCAGGCCCGGCAGCCACTGCCGGACTTCGCCGAAGACGCTGTCGAGCTGGGCCGAGGTCATGCCCGGTTCGAAGCGGTCCATCATGGCGTCGTACTTCGACAGGCCGGTCTGCGCCGACAGCAGCCCCGCCTCTTCGCGCGCCAGCGCCAGCACGGGGCGCAGGTTCTCGACGAAGCCGGCCCAGTCGTTGGCCGGCCGCTGGCTGCGCCAGGCGTGCTCGCAGCGCGAGGTGGCCAGCTGCTGCTGCTGCACCAGGCGCTCGGGCAAGGCGTTGGAAGCCCGCCACTGGCGCTGCATCTCGCGCAGGTTGGCGCGCTGCAGCGCGGTCAGCGGCTCTTGCTCGGCCGTGGCAAGCTGGTGGCCCAACCGGGGGTCGGTGCGCAGCCGGTGGATCAACGCGGCCATCTCGGCCAGCGCAGCGGCACGGGCTTCGTTGCCCTTCGGCGGCATGTTGGCTGCCTGGTCCCAGCCCGCGATGGACTGCAGGTGGCTGAAGTGGTGGATGCGGGTCCAGGTGCCCGCGAGTTCGTCGTAGCTGGGCGTGGTGGGCTTCATGTCGGAAGGCGTCGATGGCGCTGGCAGGAGGGCATGGCCGCGATTCTGCGACGGCCGGCGCTCAAAGGGTGAAACGTCCCGGGAACACCGACAGGATGCCGGCTGTCATGATCACGTAGCGGACGAACTTGCCGATGGCCATGTAGCCCACGCAAGGCCAGAAGGGCAGCTTGAGCCAGCCCGCGATGGCGCACAAGGGGTCGCCCACCACGGGCAGCCAGGACAGCAGGCAGGTCCTGGGGCCGAAGCGGCGCAGCCACTCCAGCACCCTGAGATGGCTTTGCTGCTTCTGCACACGTTCGTAGAGCGCCTCGGCGCCGTAGCCGGTCCACCAGCTGATGGCCCCGCCGATGGTGTTGCCCAGCGTGGCCACCATCACCGCCGGCCAGAACAGGTCGGGATTGAGCTTGACAAGGCCGATGACGGCGAATTCCGAGCCCACCGGCACCAGCGTCGCAGACACCAGGCACACCACGAAAACCGTGGCCAGCCCGTACTGCGGCAAGGCCAATGCGGTGAGCAGCGTTTGTAGCCAGGCTTCCATCGGGTGCGCCGATTATGGGTACACGCCATCGGCCGATGGCAGCGGGCGCACCCTGGTTCGGCAGGGCTGCCGGGCAGCTATACTCGCGCCTCATTTTTCAGCACTGCCGATCGCCCCCCGCGCATCGGGCTTCTGCCCCCACAGCCCCCCAAGAGAATGCGCATCGGCCCCTTCGACCTGCCGAACAACCTGTTCGTCGCCCCGATGGCCGGGGTGACCGACCGGCCCTTCCGCATGCTGTGCAAGCGGCTGGGTGCGGGCTATGCCGTCAGCGAGATGGTCACGAGCAAGCGCGAGCTCTGGTCGTCGCTGAAGACCTCGCGGCGCGCCGACCATGCCGGGGAGCCGGCGCCCATCGCGGTGCAGATCGCGGGGGTCGACCCGCTTGAAATGGCCGACGCCGCGCGGCACAACATCGACCGCGGCGCCCAGATCATCGACATCAACATGGGTTGCCCTGCCAAGAAGGTGTGCAACAAGTGGGCGGGCTCGGCCCTGATGCAGGACGAGACGCTGGCCCTGTCCATCATCCATGCCGTGGTGGACGCCTGCGCACCGCGCGGCGTGCCCGTCACGCTGAAGATGCGAAGCGGCTGGTGCGCCAGCCATCGCAATGCCTTGTCGCTGGCCCTGGCCGCGCAGGATGCGGGCGTGGCCATGGTCGCTGTGCACGGCCGCACCCGCGAACAGGGCTACACCGGCCAGGCCGAGCACGACACGGTGGCCGCCGTCAAGGCCGCGCTGGGCATTCCGGTGGTGGCCAACGGCGACATCGATTCACCGGCCAGCGCCCGCCATGTGCTGGCCCGCACCGGGGCGGACGCCATCATGGTCGGCCGTGCCGCGCAGGGCCGGCCCTGGATCTTCCGCGAGATCGCGCACCTGATGGCCACGGGCCAGTCCGCGCCGCCCCCGGCCACACGCGAAGTG
Source organism: uncultured beta proteobacterium (assembly GCA_903822435.1). Classification (GTDB taxonomy): domain Bacteria; phylum Pseudomonadota; class Gammaproteobacteria; order Burkholderiales; family Burkholderiaceae_C; genus Rubrivivax. The sequence continues at coordinate 28,840 of CAIJPE010000312.1, forward strand.
CAGCAATGGCTGCGCGAGCATCTGCACGACCACTACGATCTGTACGGCGAGCGCACCGGCGTGCGCAGCGCCCGCAAGCACATCGGATGGGCCGTGCGGGGCCTGCCAGGCGGCGCGGCCTTTCGCGACCGCATGAACCTGCTGGAAGACTGCAAGTCGCAGGTGCGGGCCTTCGACGAGTACTTCGACCAACTCGCGCAGGCCCATCCCCTGCTGCCCCAGGGCAGCACGTCGGACGCGGCCAACGACGGCACGGTCAGCCTCGCAGCATGAGCAAGAAGGCCATCGACGACTGCATCCGCAGCAGCGTGGAGCAGTATTTCAAGGATCTTCGAGGCGCCCAGCCCGACGACCTCCATCAGTTGTTCCTGGACGCCGCCGAGAAGCCGCTGCTCGAGGTGGTGCTGCGCCACGCCGAGGGCAACCAGAGCAAGGCCGCCGAGTGGCTGGGCATCAACCGCAACACCCTGCGGCGCAAGCTGCTGGACCACAAACTCTTGAAGTGAGGTGCGGCTTGCCGCTCCCCGCAAGGACGCACCACCTGGCCATGCCCGACATCACCGCCCTCATCTCAGTTTCCGACAAGACCGGCATCGTCGACTTTGCCCGCGCGCTGGCCGCCCAGGGCGTGCGCCTGCTGTCCACCGGGGGCACCGCCCGCCTGCTGATGGACGCCGGCCTGGCCGTGACCGAGGTGGCCCAGCTCACGGGCTTCCCCGAGATGCTCGACGGCCGCGTGAAGACGCTGCACCCGCGCATCCACGGCGGCCTGCTGGCCCGGCGCGACCTGCCCGAGCACATGGCCGCCCTGGCCACGCACGGCATCGGCACCATCGACATGCTGGTGGTCAACCTGTATCCCTTCGCCCAGGCGACGGCGCGGCCCGACTGCACGCTGGAAGAGGCCATCGAGAACATCGACGTCGGCGGCCCTGCAATGCTGCGGGCCGCGGCCAAGAACTGGGTCGACGTGACGGTCGTGATCGACCCCGCCGATTACCCGCGCGTGCTGGAAGAGTTGGCCGCCGGCGTCGTGAAGCGGGACACGCACTTCATGCTGGCCCGCAAGGTCTTCGCCCACACCGCCGCCTATGACGGCATGATCAGCAACTACCTGAACGGCCTGCAGCCCGGCGCCGAAGAGCGCGTGGCGGCCATCCCGACCCGCGAGCCGTTCCCGGCGGTCGTCACGCTTCAGTTGACCAAGACGCAGGACATGCGTTATGGCGAGAACCCTCACCAGAGCGCGGCGTTCTACCGCGATGCCGCGTCGGGTGCGGCTTCGGCCGGGCTGCTGTCGAGCTGGCAGCAGATCCAGGGCAAGGCGCTGAGCTACAACAACATCGCCGACGCCGACGCCGCCTGGGAGTGCGTCAAGAGCCTGGATTCGCTGGGCCGCGGCGGTGCGCCCGCCGCGGCCTGCGTCATCGTCAAGCACGCCAACCCCTGCGGCGTGGCCGTCGGCGCCACGCTGCTGGAGGCTTATCACAAGGCCTGGTCCACCGACCCCACCTCGGCCTTCGGCGGCATCCTGGCCTTCAACCAGCCGCTGGACGAAGACACCGCGCGCAGCATCGGTGAGCACAAGCAGTTCGTGGAGGTGCTGATCGCCCCGCAGGTCACGCCCGCCGCGCGGGCCATCCTGGCCACGCGCCAGAACGTCCGGGTGCTGGAAGTGCCGCTGGGCACGGCCGTCAATGCGCTGGATTTCAAGCGCGTGGGCGGCGGCATGCTGCTGCAGTCACCCGACAGCAAGAACGTCGCCCGGTCCGAGCTTCGCGTGGTCACGCGGCTCGCGCCCACCGACGAGCAACTCTCCGACCTGCTGTTTGCCTGGAAGGTAGCCAAGTTCGTCAAGAGCAACGCCATCGTCTTCTGCCGCGACGGGATGACGCTGGGGGTGGGCGCCGGCCAGATGAGCCGCGTGGACAGCGCCCGCATCGCGTCCATCAAGGCCCGCCACGCCAAGCTCGAACTGGCGGGCTCGGCCGTGGCCAGCGACGCATTCTTCCCCTTTCGCGATGGGCTTGACGTCGTCATCGACGAAGGCGCGCGTTGCGTCATCCAGCCCGGGGGCTCGATGCGCGACGACGAGGTCATCGCCGCGGCCGACGAGCGCGGCATCGCCATGGTGTTCACGGGTACGCGGCACTTCCGGCACTGATGGCCAGATCGGGCTCAAGCCCGCCGGGGCAGCGCCGATAAGTTCCGCAGGCGGCGTCATGGGACGCTGCCGGAAGCCGACGCTGCAGCCATGTCATTTCTCGACACCCAACCAGCCGAAATCCACCTGCTTCAAGGCTCCGAACGCTGGGAGCAGTTCCGCCTGGGCGACCCGCGGCAGATGCTGGCCGCCCTGCGCGACTTCTGCCGGCGCTCGGTTCCCCTGACCGTGGGCGTCGCGGGCATGCCCACGGTGGTGGCCGCGATCTGGGCGGTCGACGAGATGAAGAACACCCTGAGCTTCAACCTGGCGCCGGAGGCCGCCTCGCACATCGACGCGATCGTGGGAGCCCCCGAGGTCTGGGCAGCGGGCTACCTGGACGATGCCAAGGTGCAGTTCGAATGTGCCGGCTTGCGCGTCGAACGCTCGGCCACGGCCTTCACCCTGCGCACCGATGTCCCGCGCTTCGTCTACAGCATGCCGCGCCGCACCGCCGTGCGCGTCAAGCGCGCCGATGCGCTGGCACCGTTGGTGCAGTTCAACCACCCGATCGCCGAGCACGCACGCGTCCGCATGCGCGTGCTGGACATCAGCATGACTGGCTGCGCGCTGTGGCGCGCGCCGGGCGACCTGCCCCTGCCGCCCAGTGCGGTGGTGCCGCGCGTGCAGGTGCAACTCGACCAGAATCAGGGCTTCATCACCGACATGCTGGTGCAGCACATGACCTATGGTGACGACCCGCGTGCAGGGATGCGCGTGGGCTGTGCCTGGGAGAACCTGCCGGAGTATGCGGCCAAGATCCTGGAAAGCTGGATCTCGCGCGGCCGCCGCCGCCGCGACCTGATCTCGCTGGATCTGTAGCTAGCCCCAGACCGCGCGCGCCACCTCGACCACGCGTTCGAGCTTGCGCCACTGGTCGTCCTGCGACAGGGCGTTGCCGTGGTGGGTGCTGGAGAAGCCGCACTGCGGCGACAGGCACAGGTCTTCCAGCGGCACGATGCGCGCGGCCTCTTCGATGCGGCGCAGCAGCGCGTCCCGGCTCTCGAGTTCGCCCAGCTTGGTGGTGATCAGGCCCAGCACCACCTTCTTGCCGCGTGGCAGGGCTTTGAGCGGCTCGAAGCCGCCCGCCCGCGCCGAATCGAACTCCATGAACCAGCCGTCGACGTCGGTGGAGAACATCGCTTCCACCACCGGTTCGTAGCCGCCTTCGGCCACCCAGGCGCTCTTGAAATTGCCGCGGCAGGTGTGGATGGTCACCCGCATGTCGGCGGGGCGGCCCGCCAGCGCGGCGTTCAGGGTGCGGGTGTAGCGCTGGGGCAGTGCGGCCGGGTCGTCGCCATTGGCGCGGCAGGCGGCCTGGACCTTCGGGTCGCACAGGTAGGCGAAGGTGATGTCGTCCAGTTGCAGGTAGCGGCAACCGGCATCGGCCAGGTGCCCGATGGCCACGCGGTATGCGGCAGCCACGTCGTCCCAGAAAGCGTCGAGGTCAGGGTAGGCCTGGCGGGAAATGGCGGCCCGTCCGCCCCGCAGGTGCAGCATCGACGGCGAAGGGATCGTCATCTTCGGAATGCCGGGCTGGCCGCTGGCCTGCACCACCGAAGCCAGGAAGGCGAAGTCGTCGGCCATGATGGGCCGCGTGCAGGCCACCTTGCCGGTGACGGTGGCGATGGGGGGTTGCTCGGCCTGGCCTTCGATGCGGAACTTCGGCCCATCGTTGTGACGCAGGGTCACACCTTCGAACTGCCCGAGGAAATCGAGGTGCCACCAGTCGCGGCGGAACTCGCCGTCGGTCAGGCTCAGCAGCCCGGCTGCCTGCTGGCGGGCCACGGTCTGGCGGATGCTTTCGTCCTCGGCGCTGCGCAGCGCCTGGGCGCTGGTCTCGCCGCGGCGAAAGGCGGCTCGCTCGGCCGCCAGGCCGGGCGGGCGAAGCAGGCTGCCGACGTGGTCGGCTCGGAACGGTGCGTGAGGGGTCGTAGGCATCGGCAAGGCCTGCAGGGTGCGGGTCGGGTACGGGCACTGTGCCCCTGCCGGACCCTGGATCCAAGTGCGGGGAACCCTGGGCGCTGGGGCCCTCACCCGCTAGCATCGGGCCATGCAGACTGGCTTCCGGTATCCCCCCATCGACAAGGCGACGCCTGCCAGGGTGGCCGGCTGATGCGCATCCTGGGCATCGACCCCGGCCTGCAGCGCACCGGCTTCGGCGTGATCGATGCGCAAGGCTCCAGCCTGACCTACATTGCCAGTGGCACCATCAGCACGCTGGAGGCACCCAGGGGCGACCTGCCGCAGCGGCTGAAGATCATCTTCGAAGGCGTGCGTGAGGTCGTCCAGCGCTACACCCCCGATTGCGCCTGCGCCGAGATCGTCTTCGTCAACGTCAACCCGCAGAGCACGCTGCTGCTGGGCCAGGCGCGCGGGGCCGCACTCGCCGCGCTGACCAGCGGGGGCTTGCCGGTGGCCGAATACACCGCCCTGCAGATGAAAAAGGCCGTCGTCGGCCATGGCCTGGCGCAGAAGTCGCAGGTGCAGGAGATGGTCCGGCGGCTGTTGCGCCTGGACGCCCTGCCGGGCAAGGATGCAGCCGATGCACTGGGTCTGGCCATTTCGCATGCCCATGTCGGCGCGAGTTTCGAGGCGCTGGGTCAGGCCACGTCGCTCGAGCGACGACAACACGCGCAGTACCGCAAGGGCCGGGCCTACTGAGCGCCCCGGCCTTCTTTCCGACCCCTGACTCCGATCGTTCAAGGATGACCCCCATGCGCAACCCCGTGTCCACGCAATGGATCGAGATCACACCCGGCTTCGCGGGTTACCTGGCCTTGCCGCCGGCGGGCCGCGGCCCTGGCCTGGTGCTGTGGCAGGAGATCTTTGGCGTCAACGACCACATCCAGGCCGTGGCCGAGCAGTACGCCCTGGATGGCTTCGTGGTGCTGGCGCCCGATGCCTTCTGGCGCCAGGCGCCCCGCGTGAGCCTGGGCTACGAAGGCGCCGACCGCGAGCGCGCCCTGACCTTGATGCGGGCCTACGCCGGCCCCGACGCGCTGGCCGATGTGGCAGCCAGCGTGGCCTGCCTGCGGGCCCGGACCGAAGTGGCGGATTCTCCCGGCGGGCCCCGCGTCGGCACCTTCGGCTACTGCATGGGCGGGCGGCTGGCCTACCTGGCTGCAGCCACGGCCGGCGTGGACGCGGCCGTGGCGTTCTACGGTGGCGGCATCCACACCCAACTGGCCCGGGCTGCCGACATCCGCTGTCCCATCCAGTTTCACTACGCCGAGCACGACGACAACATCCCGCCCGAGGCCGTGGCCAGCGTGCGCAGCGCCATGGCCGGGCACGACGCCGAGGTGCTGGTCTATCCCGGCGCCCATCACGGTTTCAATTGCTGGGCGCGTGCGTCGTACCACATGCCGAGCGCGGCGCTGGCCCACGGACGGGCCCTGGCCTTCCTGGCAGGTCATCTCTGCAAAGCCTGAGGGCCCCCTGCAAGGCACGCGACCGGCCGCCACGATGGACACCCCCCACCAAGTGCCGACCCCGCTGGCCTGGGGCCCCTTGCTCGAAGCGCATCCCCTGGCGCACTTCGTCTACGACACGGACAGCCTGGCGCTGCTGGCCGCCAACGAAGCCGCGCTGGAGCGCTATGGCTACCCGCGCGAAGTCTTCCTGCGGCTGACCCGCGCCGATCTGCTGCTGCCCTCCGAGCTGACGGTCCTGCGCACTTTCCTGGCCGGCCTGCCCGGCAGCGCCAAGGCCGAGTGGCAGCACGTGTGGCTGGAGCGCACGGCCGATGGCCGCGTGCTGCATGCCGACGTGCGTGGCCTGCCGGTGCTGTTCGAGGGCCGGCAGGTGCGCCTGGCTGCGGTCGTGGATGCTGGCCTGCGTGCCCGGCTGCAGGCCGATGCCGGACAGGCGCGCGACCTCCTGGTCGTCGCTGGGCGCATCGCCCAACTGGGCGGCTGGTCACTCGACCTGCAGCACGGCCTCGCGCGTTGGTCCGACGAGGTGTGCGCGATCCACGAGGTACCGCCCGGCACCGAGTACCGCCGCGACGCGGTGCTGCATTTCTACCCCGACCAGGCCGCAGCCATCTTGCAGACCGCATGGCGCGCCTGCCAGGACGACGGTGCCCCGTTCGACCTGGAACTCCCCCTGGTGACCGCCCGCGGCCAGTCGCGCTGGGTGCGCGTGGTGGGCACGGCGGTGAAGGACCCGGCGGGGCGGGTGGTGGCCATCGAAGGCGCGCAGCAGGACATCACCGAGCGGCACCGCGTGGCCCAGGAGCTGGCCGAATCCGGGCAGCGGCTGGCTGCCGTGCTGGATGCCATTCCGGATCTCTGGTTCATCATCGACGCCGAAGGCCGCTA
>CAIJPE010000313.1 GCA_903822435.1 uncultured beta proteobacterium
CCTGGGCCAACGGGCCCTACCGGCGCAGCTACTTCGGCCTTGCAGAAGCGCAGAGCGTCGCCTCCGGCCTGCCCGCCTACGACCCCGGCGCGGGCTGGACCGACCGCAGCCTGACGCTGAGCTTCGAACATCGCTTCACTCCGCACTGGCGCTTCGATGTGCAGTCCTACCGGGTATGGTTGGCCAGCCGCATCACCGCGTCGCCGCTGAACTTCAGCAGAGGGCAGCAGGCGGCGACCGTGTCGATCTGGCATGACTTCTGACCTTGGCATCAGGGCTGCTGGCGCATGGCTTCGCCAGTCGGTGAGGCCGCTCCTGCGACAGCGACGATCGGCCTGTTCCACCAACCGCCGCCCAGTGCCTGGAACAGCGCCGCGGTGTCCAGCAACCGCAGCGCGCGAGCCTGAATCTGCGCCAACTGTGCCTGGCGTTCGTTCTGCTTGGCGCTGATCAGCGCCAAGCGATCGAGGTAGCCGCTGGCGTGCTGACGCCTGGTCAGCACCAGCGCCGCGCTCGCGGACTCGGCCACTTCTGCTGCAGTTTTCAGACCCTGCGCATCGCGCCTGCACAGCGTGCAGCGTGTCGGCCACGTTCTGGAACGAAGTGATCACTGCCGCGCGATACTGCGCCGCAGCCTGGTGCAAATTCGCTTGAGCCGCGCGTTCGCGGAACTTCAAGGTGCCCGCATCGAACAGCGGCTGCGTGATGTTCAGCGCCAGGTCAAAGAATCGGTCGCTGTTCCAGAAGATCTGGCCGATGCTCGCCGCTGCGCCGCCTGCATTGGCCGTCATTCTGAACTGCGGCAACCGCGCCGCGTGGGCAACGCCGACCTGAGCACTGGCAGCCTGCAGTTGCGCCTCGGCGGCGCGCACGTCGGGGCGCTGCTCGACCAGGTTCGATGGCAGCGTCAGCGGCAGTTCCTGCGGCAGCACAGACTCGTCCAGGCTGAAAGCAGGCACCTCGGTGTCCTGCGCCGCGCCAGCCAACGCGCGCAGCAGGTCGCGGTTCTGCTCCAGCTGCTTGTGCAAGGGCGGCATGGTGATGCCGGCCGCGGGCCGCCAGATGCACTTGGCGGCCGGAGCGAACTTCAGCAATGCCAACACACTTGCCCTGAACGGTGCGCTGGTCACGGGCGGCGGCATCTAGGGGGTGGGTACTGTGGCATCCGCCGTGACCAACACCGGCACTATCGAGGCTACCGGCGGCACACTGCGCTTGGGCGCAGCCAAGGTGGTCAACGATGCCGGCGGCACTCTTGCAACCGGAAGTGTCAGCCATTCGCTGCCAGCCCAGGGCGGTAGCAATGCCGGCGTGGTGGCACTGACCAGCGGAACGCTCAACACTGGCAGCGGCCGCCTGAGCAACAGCGGGAAGGTCGAGCTTGCGGCTGGGTCTGGCGTGGTCTACGGTAATCTGGTCGGGGACACAGGAAGCCTGGCCGTGGTGTTGGGGAACAGCTTGGCTAGGTTCAACGGACCGGGTCGACATCGCCTCGGGCACCGAATTACGGGTTTCGTCGGGTCGGTGGCCACCTTCTTCGGCGCCACGGCGCAGCGCACCAGGTCGGTCTTCTCCGGTACCGGCCTCAAGTTCTATGAAGGCAGCCTGAGCGTGGGTGCCACACCAGGATTCGGTAGCGACGTCGGTGACTTCTGTTTCGGCGCCGGCAACATGTACCTGGTCGACGTGGGCAGCGCCACCCCTTGCAATACGGATTGCTCATCGAACGAATCCCTGAAGCACTCCAGCTTCGACAACTACGTGGTCGCAGGCCACCTGAACCTGGGCGGCACATTGAAGCTGTCAAGCTGGAATGGATCTATGGCCCAAGTCGGGCTGAGCTTCGGCCGGCTCGACTGGGGAAGCGTCAGCGGCAGCTTCAGCGCCATGGACACCAGCAACTACGCTGTTGCGGCCCGTGGCTTGGTGGACACTTCGCGCCTGATCATCGACGGCACGGTCAGCATCGTCGCCGGGCCTGAGTCCGATGAATGTGCGCTATTCGTCGTCGGGCTGGTGCCGACGTGCGCCGTGGTTCGGATCGAGTAAAGGCCCAGGCCGGCTTGATCGTTGGGCTCCAGGGTAGCTTGCAGCGACACCACGAAAAAATCGCAGCGAGTTCCTGCGCCTGGAGTTCGGTTGACACTGAGCGGACTCAGGATGACACTGAATCTTATTTGGGCCCTTTGCCCATTCTGTGGCCAAGCGCTGCAACATGACAGAAAGGGTCGTTTGCGCCTTTGGCGAGTGCTCGCCGCGCTCAATCTCCTGCCAGACGCACTATGCCGGACCCACCGATGTCGTGAATGACCGTAGCGGGTGTGCGCTATGACAAGGCGGCGCTTTCCGGTGGGTCCAAAACCCACCCGGCAACCGCTCCAGACATTCGATGCAGTGAATTGGTCGACGCAAAGCCGTCGCTCGCCCGGCAGGCCTGTTCAAACTGGCGTCGTGCAGCGCGGAACTGAGCGCCGGCGTCGGTTGTGCGTCGCCGGTTTCCGAGCCCGGCGTTGGCGGACTGCATCCTGGTCGAGTGTCGACTCGCTCACGTAGCCGGCCAGAGAATCACCCTCCGGCCGCGGAAGTTCGAAAAATTAACACCCCAAAAATTGGGAATCGGATGTGAATGAGACTCCGGATCCTTGTCGACATGACGTATTGATGCTAAAAAGCAATACATATGTGAACGCTTAACGACAAACCGAAAGTACATCATGCAGTTTCGATTCCTTCCGAAGTGCCGCCGAAGTTCCCGCCTTCCGGTTTTCATCGCGACATTGCTCGCGTGTGGAACCGCCCCGTCGGCGTTCGCGGGACTCGCTCAGGTCGGGACGCGGGCTTTCGCGCTGGACAGCCCATTGAGCTCGAATGATCCCGAAGGCGCCAGATCTTCTTCACCGCCCGTCGCCACCGACACCGCAAACGCCGCGGCCGGAAGATCGCTTGCCTACGCCTACATGCAATCCGACGGGTTAGCTGGTGCGCTGCATTCCGACGTGATTGCTTCCGTCTCCGACAGCACCTACCTCGTCGGCCGGGATGCGTATGCCACGTCAAGCGGCGAAGTCACCGGCAGCATCAGCCTGTCATCGGCAACTTTGCCGGCAGGCGTGGCCACTTTCAGCATGGCAATCGAGGGCGGCTACACGTTCAACAACCTGATATCGAATCCGCAGAACAGCGCTGATCTGTCGTACAGCGTCTTGATCGGCGAGGTCGGCTATGGCGACACGGTGTACTTCGATCCGACCACCCATGCCGGGTTGATCGACATCCCGCTGACGTTCTCGATGACGGTGACGCCGGGCGAATCGATCTACATGTCGTTCTACGTGAAGACGGAAGTTACGTCCGTGGCCGGGCTTGTCGAGGTGAACCTGCTCAACACGCTGAAGCTCACCAGCATCAGCCTGCCGGCGGGCTACACCTACACCTCCGATTCGGACGGTTTCCTCTCTGGGTTTACCGCGCCGGTGCCTGAGCCCACAACCGCCGCATTGACTGGCGCCGGCCTGTTGTTGCTGCTTGCTTCGCTACACCGCTCATCTCTTAAGATCGGAAGCGCTACGCATCGCTCGGTCTGAGGCCTCCACGCCGAGTAGGACAAGTCTGCGGAACCTCGGGCAAGCCCAGCTTGCGCGGGGCTGGGCCCGGGCCAGTGGCTGATGGGCGAAACCGTCACATCCTGCGACGCCCGCCAAGCAGCAGACGCCTGCTGAGGACGCTGCCCGACAAGGCCGTCAAGGCAGTTGCCTGCTCATGGTTCTCGGCTTGGCCACCCGGACTGATGCAGTGGATTAGTCCAGAGGACGCCGCTTTCCACGAGGATCAGCTTGCACGAATTTGCAGCAGGCATCGACGCCACTGACATCTATTTCGTTCTCACTGCCACTTTATTCGTACTTCGACAGGCAGTGGCCCTGCTGCGACAGAGCAAGCGCAAGGCTCCTCTTGTGACACAGTAAGATTAGGCCGTGGCAGTCAGCAAGTTGCCGAGCGCCGCCGTGGTGGACGTGCTGCCGTAGCCCAGGTTCTGCTGCATCGTGGTGAGCAGTTGCTGCAGGGTCGCCGACGTCGACGTGCTGGAAGTGGTGCC
>CAIJPE010000314.1 GCA_903822435.1 uncultured beta proteobacterium
TAAGAGTTGGCAGACAGAAACTCCGTCAGTGGCCGGGAATGGCTGAGTGCTCAATGTCAGCTATCCACCTCTTAGTTGGCATCCGCGTCAAGGCGTCGATTGACCGCTCCTGGCCGGGAGCGTGAGGTCGCGGCGCGGCCAGGCAGCAGTCAATCGGCCTGGGACCGTTGCGCGGGCGCTACTATTGCCTCGGAGCCCCCCTAACTTGAAGTGCAGGTGTCCGGGCAGTCTGCTTGCGGCAGCCCTCGGCCACTTGCGGTCATCCAATCGGTCAGAACATCGCCTCCCTGACGACCGGTTCCAAAATGCAGCCGACGTAGACCGACATCTGCCTGTACGGGCCCATGCTCCGAAGCAGTCAGTGGGGCTCTCGCGGCGCCGGTTAGCACTGCATGCAAGCCCAACGTCCACAGCTTAATCAGCCGACCATGCGCTGCGGACCCTGAGGCGACGGTCACCATACTGAATTGGGCGCCCGCAAGCCGCCACTCGGCCTTGACTGCTGGATCTGCTGCAACCTGGCGGGTGCGAACACCCTCAAGCCCAGAGCTTTGCTGCCGAAAATCCAGGATGTCAGCTGGCACCGCAGCGCCGCCTACGCGCGTGCGTCCTATCGAACCGACGATGGCTGAAGCGCCCCACCACCGCTTGCGCTGGGCGATGCACGGCACCCTGGCTCTGCTCGCCGTGTTGATGGCACTGGCATGCTGGAGCGCATGGCGCGACGAACTGCGCCGTACCACCGATGGCGAACTGATCAATCTGGCCGGTGCCCAGCGCATGTTGTCGCAGCGCACGGCTCTGCTGGCCAGCATCGGCACGCGCGAGAGCCTGGCCTCGCTGGACACGGCACTTGCACGGGCCCAAAGCGGCGCGCTGCGTATCGAGGCCTTGTTGGGCGCCTACGATGAAACGCGGGTGGCGCAATTGCCTCCGGCCTTGACGGCGGCCTTGCGAGTCTGGCAGGACAGCCGGGAACGCCTTTGGTATCGGGCGGAAAGCCTGGCCCGCCACGGCGCGTTGCACGCTGGCACCTCAGAGGAAGATGCAGCGCGGCCGCTGCATGCCGAAGCTGAACGCACCCTGGACGCTGCAGAGGCGCTGGTGCAGCAGATTCAGCTGCATGCCAGCCACAAGGCCAGCGAATCGATGCAGCACCTTGTCATCGTGGCCGTGCTCGGTGCGCTGTTGCTGCTCGGGCTGTCGGTTCTGCTGGTCGAGCCGATGGCGCGCCGCCTGCGCCGCCAGCACGCCAGCCTGACCGCCCAGGCCCAGCAACTGACCCGGCTGGCGTTGGTGGCCGAACGCACCCAAAACATTGTCCTCATCACAGACGCGCAGCGCCGCACCGTCTGGGCCAATGAGGCCTTTACCCGGGTTACCGGTTATGAGTTGGCCGAAGCAATCGGCAAGACACCAGGCGAACTGCTGCAGATCGAGGGCACCGATCCCGCTGAAGTCGCCCGCATGCGCGCCGCGCTCGACAACGGCCAGGGCGTCCGGGTCGAGCTGCTCAACCGAGGCAAGACCGGGCGCGACCTCTGGCTGGACATTGACATCCAGCCGCTGCACGACGCCGGTCGCGTGCTAACCGGCTTCATCGCGGTGGAGACAGACATCACCGAGCAGGTTTATCAGCGCCGGCGGCTGCGCGCACTGCTCGACGCATTGCCCACCGGGGTGGTGGAGGAAGACAGCACTGGAGTGATCGTGGATGCCAACCTGGCGGCCGAAAAGGTGCTGGGGCTCACGCGCGACCAGATGTGCGGCCGCTCCTCTGTGGACGAGCGCTGGCGCACGGTGCATGACGACCTGAGCCCGTACCCGGGTGACCAACACCCGATTGCCCGGTCGCTGCGCGACGGCATCAGCGTGCGCGGCGACAGCATGGGCGTGGTCACGCCCGATGGCGAGCAACGCTGGATCCTGGTCAACAGCGAGCCGCTGCGCAATCCCGCCGGCGCGGTGCACGGGGCAGTGGCTTGCTTCGTCGACGTGACCGAGCAGCGCGCCCAGCGCACGCTGTTGCAATTGGCGCTCAACGCCGCCGCCATCGGCACTTGGGAATGGCGGCCCGACACTGGGGAACGCCGCTGGAGCGCCGCCAGCTGCCAGATGTTGGGCTACGAGCATGATGAGTTCCTGAGCTTGCTGCCGCACTGGCGCGAGCGCATCCACTCGGACGACCGGCCCCAGGTGGAAACACGACTGCGTGCGCACCTGCACGACCCGACCCAGCCCTACCGCTGCGACATGCGGGTGCGCCACCGCGCCGGCCACTGGGTCTGGTTACAGGCCTACGGCAGCGTGGTCGAACGCGACGTCGCCGGCCGGGCCCAGCGGCTTGTGGGCGTGCACATCGACATCAGCGAACGCAAGCATCATGAGCAGCAGTTGCATGTCAATGCCACGCATGACGCCCTGACCGGCCTCCCCAACCGCGCCGCGCTGATGCCGGCGTTGGAGCAGGTGGTGGGGCAATGGCGGGCCGACCCAGCACGACACTTTGCGCTGATGTTCCTAGATTTCGACCGCTTCAAGCAGGTGAACGACACGCTGGGCCATGCCGCCGGCGACGAGCTGCTTCGCCAGATTGCGGAGCGCCTGCAGAGCGCGCTGCGCGAGGGCAGCCATGGCCGCCAGGGCGACACCCTAGCGCGCGGCACACCGGAGGTCGAGGTCACCGCTGCGCGGCTGGGGGGCGATGAATTCGTGGTGTTGCTGGCCGACCTGCGTGAGCCGGCCGATGCCACGGCCGTGGCCGACCGGCTGCTGCAGGAGCTGGCACGGCCCTACGAAGTGCGCGGTCAGCGCCTGCACTCCAGCGCGAGCATCGGCCTGGTGACCTCAGCCCAGCCGGTGGCTGATGCCGACGGCCTGCTGCGCGACGCCGATACGGCGATGTACGAAGCCAAGCGGGCCGGCCGCGGCCGCTGGGTGCTGTTTGAGCCGCGAATGCAGGCCCAGGTGCTGCAGCGCGCCACATTGGAAGCCGACCTGCACGAGGCTCTGGTGCGCGACGAGCTTTTCGTGGTGTACCAGCCGGTGCTTGCACTCGGCAACCACCAAGACGCACCAGGGAGTACTGGGGTGGAAGCCCTCGTGCGCTGGCGACACCCCGAGAGGGGCTTGGTAGCGCCGGGCCAGTTCATCAACGTGGCCGAGGAGGCTGGACTGATCGGCGCGCTGGGGCTGTTTGTTCTAGAAACTGCCTGCCGCCAGTTCATGCGCTGGCGGCTTGACCTGGGTCCACAGGCGCCAGGCAGGCTTGCGGTGAACCTGTCGGTGGCCCAGTTGTGCCAAGCCGACTTGGTTGATCAGGTGCGCCAGGCACTGGCCGGCTGCGCCATGCCGCCAGCCTGCCTGCAGCTCGAAGTGACTGAGAGCCTGGCCGCGCAGGACCCGGCGTCACTTGGCAGGCTGCGCGCACTGAAGGCGCTGGGCGTGGGCCTGGCGCTAGACGACTTTGGAACCGGCTTTTCGTCATTGTCATGCCTGCACCAGCTGCCGGTAGATACCGTCAAGATCGACCGATCATTCGTGATCGAGGCCGAGCGCAGCGAATACCACCGCGCCCTGATCGAGGCCACGGTGCGGGTGGCCCGCACGCTGCGAATGGCCACCGTGGCTGAGGGAATCGAGACCGAAGCGCAATCGGCCCTGGTGCAAGCGCTGGGTTGTGACCTGGGCCAGGGTTACCTGTACTGTCGGCCGATGGAGGCAGAGGCGCTGACGGTGTGGCTGGCGGCGCGTGCACCGGCGCGGCGCGCGGCCTACCCCTCTCCCTTGATGCTGGTGTCTGGTCAGTAAACCACCGACCCATACGCCAACCAAAGCTGAACGCCACATAAGGTGTGCCGCTTTGCCGATGCAGCGCGGCCACTCTATTGATATCTGGAAGGATGTGGGTTGCCCGCGAGCACCGCAAGCCGCCGCGGAAGCGGCCGACCGGGACAGTGTGGCCATGGCCGGGAGCCGCCCTAAGCGCGACCCTTAGGTCGCCAAAGCCGCCGGCAGCACCGGCGCCACGAACTGCCGCTCAGCAATGGCCCGAGGCCGTTCAA
>CAIJPE010000315.1 GCA_903822435.1 uncultured beta proteobacterium
CGGAAGTGGTAGAGCCGATGGTCCAGCGGCAGACCCCCCACGGTGACGGCCAAGTCGCCCATCTCGGTGAAGTCCGACATGCCCATGCGGCCGGCTTGTGAGCGGCTCGCCGTCCCCCGTGCGGTGAAGCAGTCGGGCTGACGGCTTTCTGGCCGACCAGCGGATCAGTCGGCGGTTCTTTGCCAGCGGTGAGGCAGCAACTCTTCGATGCGGCTGTTGGGATGGCTGGGCAGCCGTTCCAGCACGTCACGCAGGTAGGCCCACGGATCGTGGCCATTGAGCTTGGCCGACTGCACCAGGCTCATGACGACTGCCGCTCGCTGCCCAGCCAATTCGCTGCCGCAGAACAGCCATGCCTTCCTGCCCATCGCCCAGGGTTTGATCTGCCGCTCGATGAAGTTATTGTCGATTGGCACCGCCCCATCTTCGAGATGGCGCGTGAGGGCGGTCCAACTGTTCAAGCTGTAATCGATCGCCGCGGCGATCGATCCACCGTCCGGCACCCGGCGGCGCTCGAGTTTGAGCCAGACGTGCAGTTCGTTCCACAGCGGCCGCGTGAGTTGCGTCCGCGCCGTCTGGCGCTGCTGCGCGTCCATCCCCTCGAACTGGCCTTCGACGTGGTAGATCCAGCCGATGCGCTTGATCGCCTCCTTGGCTACCTCGCTGGTGCCGATCAATTCGTCGAACTTGCGCCTGGCGTGCGCGGCGCAATGCACGGCGATGCGCTGTGGGTACACGCGCTTGTCGAGCACGGCGTCGTAGCCGCCGTACTGGTCGCACACCAGCGTGCCTTGCCACGCCGGCTGGTCCTGCATCAAGCCCGGCGGACCCTGCGACCCGCCCAGGAACGTCACCGGGTATTGCGATCCTCGACCCAGGCAGAACTCGTAGATCACACCTTGCTGGGCATCGAATTCGCCGCGCGCGTAGGCCCAGATGTAGGCCCGCTTGGTCTTGCCCGCGCCGGGGTCCAGCATCGACACCGGCGTCTCGTCGGCATGCAGCACGGGGCAGCTCAGCACGAAGCGCTTGTGAGCCTCGAACAGCGGAACCATCGCAGCACCGGCGTTGCCGGAAGTCCGGGCCAGCGTCGAGCGCGGCGTGTGCACGCCGGAGCGCGCGTTGATCGTCTCCTGCCGGTAATACGGCAGATGGTCGACGAAGCGGCTGATCAGGATGTGGGCGGCGAACCCGCTGGCGGCGATGCCGCCGTCGATGATCTGCGGCTCGGCCGGCTCCTGCACCAGGCGCTCGATCCCCTGGCGTTGGCAGCAGCGGCAGGCCCACTTGCCGTAGATGTGCTTGTGCACGAAGAACTCCGCCGGCACGATGTCCAGGCGTTCGCTCACGTCCTCGCCCACGCGCGTCATCGGCTGGCCGCAGCCTGGAGTCGCGCAGGTTGTGTCCTCGGGTTCGTGGGGGTGCTCTTCGCGCCGCAGATGGGCTGGCAACGCTTCACGGCGCGGGCGACGTGGGGCAGCCTTGGGCTTGGCCTGAGTCTTGGGCAACGCGGCCTGCAGCGCGGCGAGTTGCGCCTCCAGGTCGGCCTCGTCCTCCAGCAGCGTGTCCTGGAACATCTGCCGCTGCTCGGCCGTCATCGCCTCGCTCTTGGCGCCGAACTTCCAGCGCTTCAGCCGCGTCAGCTCGAAGGTGATCTTCTCGATCTTCGCGTCTCGCCAGGCGATGTCGCGGTCCTTGCGCTGCAGCAGCTTTTGCTGTGCCTCGAGGTCACGGGCTTGTTGCTCGATGTGCCCGAGCATCTGTGCGGCCAGCGCCGTGACGGCCTCTTGCGACAGGCCCTTCAGATCGTGAGGCTTTAGATCACGCATGCTGAGCATGCTTGGCATCTTGCCAAGACCGGCGACCTGATGCCATCGGCAGATGTCCTGTCAACCACCGCACGCGCGGCACGCCCAGATGGCCGAGCGTTCACATCCGCGTGATCACGCTCATCTCAGGCAGACGCTGCCAGGGTAGGCCCACGATCAAGGCGTCGAATTGGCTCTGCGTCAGCGACAGTGGTGTAGGTGTGGATTCGCGAGGCCACGCGAAGTGCCCGGCGTTCAGGCGCCGCGCAGCGCACCACACGCCGAAGCCATCATGGACCAGCAGCTTGATCCGGGTAGCCCGTGCGTTCGCGAAGAGGTAGCCGTGATGAGCGCGAGCCGCCCCGATGGTCTGCACCACACAGCTCATCAACCGCTCGGCACCGGCCCGCATGTCCATGGGCGCCGTGCACAACCAGAGTTGATCGATGCGGATCATTTGTGCGGGCCCAAGGAGAGCTCCCTAAGCCAGGCCATGCAGTCGCCAGCAGCAGACGTCGGCCAGCGCACGGTGAGGTGCAGTGGACCACGGCGCAACTCAACGTGGATGTGTGGATCGGGGGTCGCAGACCGCGCCGTAGGCGATGCAGTAGCAACCGATTCGGTCGGGGCGCCTGCTGCCACCCGTGGCGGCCCGGGCATAGCGATCCGAACGAATTCCGGGTTGGCGACCGGAGAGGGCGACGGCTGGGCGTCCGCGGGCCTTGGCGTCGGGAGCGCCTCGGGCAACGCGAGCAGCTTGCCGGCAAGCTTGACGCCGCGTCCAGCCCGCCACTGGCGAACGAGATTGGCATTCAGGCCATGCGCCATCGCGACGCCAGAGACTGACGCGCCGGGCTCATCGCAGTCAGCCAGAACCTTCGCCTTGAACTCAGCGCCGTGACGCCGACGAGGCGCAGATCTGGAGTACATAGCTGTCCATCAATCCGGTTGATGGACGTCATCGTCACGCTGCTGTCGCCATCAAGCAAGGTGGGATGCCGGGACGCTCACGCCGGCTTCATGCACCTGGCGGAACATGACATCCCGCTCCTGACCGTGCACTGCGCGCCAGGCACGGACGCGGCGCTCCAGGGTTCGCCGCACGCCGGGCGCGAGATCCGCGTGACGCCGCCTGATCTCATCGAATATGGCCACAGGACGCAGGCCCGGGGCGGCCTTGAGCAACGGGACGACTTCGGACTCGAAGATGTCGACCAGAGGGTCAGGCCGGCGACTGTTGCGCGGCACCTTCTTGTCTGACGGCAACCGCGGGTCATGCCCGATGCGGTAGGCGGTGGCAATGCTGATGCCAGCTTGCGCAGCTGCGGCCGGCAGCGTCTTGGAGAGCTTGAGCTTCATGAACAACCTCATCTGATGATCGTTGATGTGTCTTCCCGGCACGAAGGCCCTCGCAAGATCGAGAAACCCC
>CAIJPE010000316.1 GCA_903822435.1 uncultured beta proteobacterium
TGATGTTCGGCTACGCCTGCGACGAGACGCCCGAGCTGATGCCGGCGCCCATCTACTACGCGCACCGCCTGGTGGAGCGGCAGGCCCAGCTGCGCAAGAACGGCAAGCTGCCCTTCCTGCGCCCCGACGCCAAGAGCCAGGTGACCATGCGCTACGTGGACGGCAAGCCGCACAGCATCGACACGGTGGTGCTGTCCAGCCAGCATGCCCCCGAGATGAGCCTGGGCGACAAGATGAAGCCCGAGTTCTACGAGGCGGTGATCGAGGAGATCATCAAGCCGGTGCTGCCCAAGGCCTGGCTGAAGGACACCCGCTACCTGGTCAACCCGACCGGCCGCTTCGTCATCGGCGGCCCGCAGGGCGACTGCGGCCTGACCGGCCGCAAGATCATCGTCGACACCTACGGCGGCGCCTGCCCGCACGGCGGCGGCGCCTTCAGCGGCAAGGACCCGAGCAAGGTCGACCGCAGCGCGGCCTATGCGGCCCGCTACGTGGCCAAGAACATCGTGGCTGCCGGCCTGGCCAAGCAGTGCCAGATCCAGGTGGCCTACGCCATCGGCGTGGCCAAGCCGATGAACGTGACCGTCTACACCGAAGGCACCGGCGTGATGAGCGACGAGAAGCTGGCCGCGCTGGTGGGCGAGCACTTCGACCTGCGCCCCAAGGGCATCATCCAGATGCTGGATCTGCTGCGTCCGATCTATGAGAAGACGGCGGCTTACGGGCATTTCGGTCGCGAAGAGCCCGAGTTTTCTTGGGAACGCACGGACAAGGCTGCAGCGCTGCGCGCCGCAGCCGGCCTCTGAAGGGTCGCCGCGCGCCTGTGGCGCGCGGTTTGTCCGCGCGTGGGGAAGGCGGGGCGACAGGCCCGGGCCTTCACCCCATGAATGATCGGCGAAGCCGCTGAACTGACTTGCGACGCGCGTGGCAAGTCGTGGCCTTCAAGGTGGCGGCGGTGAACAACCCGCGCCATCATCCCGACATGCGCACCCCTACCCTCGAAGACCTGCGCCGCCACGCCATCGCGCGCAGCCTCTTCAAGCCCACCACCCTGCCCAAGGCCATCGAGCGCCTGGGCTTCGTGCAGGCCGATCCCATCCGCGCCCCGGCGCGCGCGCAGGACCTGACCCTGCGCCATCGCGTCGCGGGCTACCGCGCCGGCGACCTGGAGCGGCGTTACACGCGGCTGGACATCGAGGAAGACTTCTTCGTCAACTACGGCTTCCTGCCGCGCCGCATCCATGCCCTGATGCACCCGCGACAGCACCCTACCCCCTGGAGTGCCCAGCGCCAGGCGCAGGCCCAGGCCGTGCTCGACTTCGTGCAGCGGCAGGGCGTGGTGCACCCGCGCGTCGTGGATGCGCACTTTGCCCACGGCAAGGTCAAGAATTGGTTCGGCGGTTCATCCAACGCCACCACGCAGTTGCTCGATGGCATGCATTACCGAGGCCTCTTGCGCATCGCCGGCCGCGAGGGCGGGGTGCGGCTGTATGCGGCCAGCCCCGAGCGCGGTCCGGCCACCGATCCAGCCGCGGCGATGGACGCCCTGGCCGACGTCGTGTTGCACAAATACGCGCCCATGCCCGAGCGATCGATGGCCGAGCTGATCTTGCGGCTGCGCGGCGCGGCGCCGCAGTGGGGCCACACCCGCACCCAGGTGCTCAAGCGGGCCAAGGCGCGGTTTCCTTCGATCATGCTCGACGGCACCCGCTGGTACTGGCCCGAAGGCGAGAACCCTGCCAGCGCGCGCCACAAGCTCGACGAGGCCGTGCGCCTGCTGGCCCCATTCGACCCGGTGGTGTGGGACCGCCGGCGCTTCGAGCTGTTCTGGGGATGGGCCTACCGCTTCGAGGCCTACACCCCCGCACCGAAGCGGGTGAGGGGCTATTACGCGCTGCCGCTGCTGTGGCGCGACACCGTCATCGGCTGGGCCAACGTCGGCTGGCGCGAGGGTCTGTTGACAGCCGACGTGGGCTATCAAAGCGGCAAGGCGCCGTCCGACCGGGCCTTCCACCAGGGCCTGCGGGAAGAAATCGAGCGCATGCGCGCCTTCCTCGCAAGCTGAGGCGGCCGCCTACGGGGCGTGGCCCGCCACCGCCCGCTGGCAGGCCGCCAGGCCGGCGGCCAGCACCAGGGCCAGCGCACTGAGCGCCAGGCCGCCCCGCAGCCCACCCGCCCCATCGGCGACCACGCCCACGAGGCTCGGCCCGGCGATCTGCCCCGCCGCGAAAACCACCGTGAAGGCCGCGATGCCCGAAGCCCAGGCCGGCTGGGCGGCGTTGTGGCGCACCAGCGCGGTGGTGGAGGCCACCACGGAGAGGAAGACGCTGCCAAACAAGGCCCCCGATGCAAAGGCGGCCACGGGATGCGGGCTCAGCACGGGCAACAGCGTGGCCACCGCCAGCAGGGCATTGAGCAAGGCGAGCGGCCCGCCCCCGCGATGCCGTTGCAGGAGCCCTGCCCACAGCCAGGACGATGCGATGACCCCAGCCCCGAGCAGTGCATAGAAAGCGGTGACGAGCGGTCCGGACAGCCCTTGCTCGCGCAGCAGCGTGACGATGAAGGTCATGTAGCCGATGTAGCCCAGGCCGAACATCATGTAGGCCGCCAGGCCGAAGGCGAAGGGCCGCAAGGCCAGGTGCGTCCGGGCTGCGCCGGCTTGCGGCGGTGGCGCACCGAGGCTGCGCGTACCCACCGCCGTCAGCAACGTGGCCGCGGCGGCCAGCCCCCCCAGCACCACCCAGGCCGCGGGCCAGCGCAGCGCGGGCACGGTCAACGCCGACAGGATGATGCCCGCGCCCGTGCCGCCGTAATACAGCCCCAGCACCAGCCCCGGCGCCGCCCCCGGCCGCGTGGCCAGCCGCGCGGCCAGCAACCCGCCGCCCACGAAGGTGATGGCGCTGGCCGCGCCGGTGGCCGCTCGCAGGGCATAGAGCGCCTGCTCGGCCCGCACGGCGCCATGGGCGGCGAGCATCAGGGCCGTGGCACCGCTGGCCCACAGCAGCGCACGCCGGGCGTCCCAGCGCCTGAAGACGCGCGGTGCCATCAGCGCGCCGGCCAGGTAGCCCGCCGCATTCACCGTGTTCATGGCGCCGGCCGTGAAGTAGCTCCAGCCGAGGTCGGCCCGCATGGCGGGGAGGACCAGTGCATAGGCAAAGCGTGCCAGGCCCAGGGCCACGGCCGCCGCCAGCCCCAGCGCCATGGCCGTCCGCCAGGCCACGGGCGGTTCAGCCACGGGCCGCCAGCACGCGGGTTGCCACCTCGGCGAAGCCCTGCCCCCGCTCGGCCTGCGTGATGTAGGCAGGCCAGGTGTGCAGCGCGTGGGCGAAGTGCATCAGGTTGGCCACGCCCACCGCGAGCGGGAAGCGGCCGAACATCAGCTGGTCGTTGGTGGAATCGCCCACGTAGATCCACCGGGCGGCTTCGGCGTGGAGGTCTCGCCCGAACAGGCGTCGCACCATCCACACCGCCGCGCTCCACTTGTCGTGCGTGCCGAACCAGCCATTGACGTGGATGGAGCTGACCGTGGCCGTCATGCCCGAGGCTTCCATGATGGCCACCACCTGCGCGATGCCGGCGGCGGGCAGCAGCGTGTGCTCGGCGTGGTCGATGGCGATGTCGGTGACGCGGCCGGCGCTGTCGCGTGCCAGGCTGGCGCCGGGCACTTCGCGCAGGATCTTCGCAGCGACCTTGCGCAGTTTCAGCGCGCAGGCGGCGCGGGTGGGCTCGTCCTGGGCGTATTCGGCCAGCACCGAGTGGCCGTGCCGAACCCAGGCCGCGCCGCCGTTCTCGGCCGCGATGGCGGCCACGGGCCAGGCCCGCGCGAAGGGCTCGCTCCAGCCCAGCGGACGTCCGGTGATGGCCACCACCGGGATACCGGCTCGGGCCAGGGCAGCCAGGGCGGCAAGTGCCGGCGGCTCGATTTCAGCCTCGCGGGTGAGCGTGTCGTCGATGTCCGTCATCACGCCCCACACGGCGCGCAGGTCGGCGATGGGGAGTTCGGCCAGCGGCCGTGGCAATGACCCAGTCATCTGCCAAGTCTTGCACGGCGAGGGACACCCGAAACGGGGGCCTGTGGCTAGAATGTCGACTTTCCGAGGAGCGTTGCAACCTTCAGCACGAGGGCCAGGCTCGGAAAACTTCATTGCAACCGCGCTCACCTGCACGATGTGTTTCGTGGGTGAGTGGATCATCTCCCGACGGATTCGCTGCGTGCAGGTTCCTCACATGCCATCTGGAGCCTGACGATGAACGCCGTTCTCAAACCCCTGCAAGCCGTCGACTATCACGTCGCCGATCTGTCCCTCGCCGCCTGGGGCCGCAAGGAAATCAAGATTGCCGAGACCGAAATGCCCGGTCTCATGGCCATCCGCGAAGAATTCGCGGCCAAGCAGCCGCTCAAGGGCGCCCGCATCACGGGCAGCCTGCACATGACCATCCAGACCGCCGTGCTGGTGGAAACGCTGCAAGCCCTGGGCGCGCAGGTGCGCTGGGCTTCGTGCAACATCTACAGCACGCAGGACCACGCCGCATCTGCCCTGGTGGTGGCCGGCACGCCGGTCTTCGCCTACAAGGGCGAGTCGCTGGAAGACTACTGGGACTACACCCACCGCATCTTCGAATTCGGCGCTGCCGGCACGCCCGCCGAAGGCCCCAACATGATCCTGGACGACGGCGGCGACGCCACGCTCCTGATGCACCTGGGCAAGAAGGCCGAGACCGACCTGTCGGTGTTGAACAACCCCGGCACCGAAGAAGAGACCATTCTCTTCGCCGCCATCAAGGCCAAGCTGGCACAGGACGCCACCTGGTACAGCCGCAAGGGCGCGCAGATCATCGGCGTGACCGAAGAGACCACCACCGGGGTGCACCGCCTGAAGGAAATGTCGGCCAAGGGACAGCTGATGTTCCGTGCCATCAACGTCAACGACAGCGTCACCAAGAGCAAGTTCGACAACCTGTACGGCTGCCGTGAGAGCCTGGTGGACGCCATCAAGCGCGCCACCGACGTCATGATCGCCGGCAAGGTGGCCGTGGTCGCCGGCTACGGCGACGTGGGCAAGGGCAGCGCCCAGGCCCTGCGTGCCCTGAGCGCCCAGGTGTGGGTGACCGAGATCGACCCCATCAACGCCCTGCAGGCCGCGATGGAAGGCTACAAGGTCGTGACGATGGAATACGCCGCCGACAAGGCCGACATCTTTGTCAGCGCCACCGGCAACCGCAGCGTCATCACCAAGGCCCACATGGCCGCGATGAAGGACCAGGCCATCGTCTGCAACATCGGCCACTTCGACAACGAGATCGACGTGGCGGCACTGGCCGACTGCACCTGGGAAGAGATCAAGCCGCAAGTCGACCACGTGATCTTCCCGGACGGCAAGCGCATCATCATGCTGGCCAAGGGCCGCCTGGTGAACCTGGGCTGCGGCACGGGCCACCCGAGCTTCGTGATGAGCAGCAGCTTCGCCAACCAGACCATCGCGCAGATCGAGCTGTTTTCGCACAGCGATTCCTACGACAACGGCAAGGTCTACGTGCTGCCCAAGCACCTCGACGAGAAGGTGGCCCGCCTGCACCTGAAGAAGGTCGGCGCCATGCTGACCGAGCTCAGCGACGAGCAAGCCGCCTACATCGGCGTGCCGAAGAGCGGCCCCTACAAGCCCGATACTTACCGGTACTGACCCCCCCGAAGCGCCAGCGGCGCTCCTCCCCAGGGGGGCGCCGCCAGTGGCCCGGCGAAGCCGGTTCCACGGCGGCCGCTTGAAGGGCCAGCGGCTTTGCCGGCTGGTCCTTTTTCAATTCCTTGCTGGGGTAGCGACTATGTCCATTGGGGTTCCTGTTTCGATCGAGTTCTTTCCGCCGAATACGCCGGTGGGGAGCGAGAAGCTCAAGACGGTGGTGCAGGATCTGGCGGTGCTGGATCCGGAGTTCTTCAGCGTGACGTATGGGGCTGGCGGATCGACGCGAGAGAAGACGTTGTCGACCGTGCAGGCGATCGCGGCGCAGGGCTTCGAGGCGGCGCCGCACCTGTCTTGCATCGGCAGCACCACGCAGGGCATCTCGGAGATCCTGGCGACCTACCGGGCCCAGGGTATCCGTCGGCTGGTGGCGTTGCGCGGCGACCTGCCCAGCGGCATGGCCACGGCGGGTGAATTCCGCTATGCCAACGAACTGATCGAGTTCATCCGCAAGACCCAGGGCAGCGACTGGTTCATCGAGGTCGCGGCCTACCCTGAATACCACCCGCAGCAGCGTTACGCCAAGCGCGACCTGGAGCACTTCGCCAACAAGGTCAAGGCGGGCGCGGACTCGGCCATCACGCAGTTCTTCTTCAACCCCGACGCCTACTTCCACTTCGTCGACGAGGCGCGCAAGCTGGGGGTCACGGTGCCCATCGTGCCGGGGATCATGCCCTTCCACAACTACGGCCGGATCGCCCAGATCGCAGCCCGCGACGGCATCGACATCCCGCGTTGGGTGGCGCTGAAGATGGAGGGCTACATGGACGACGTGGCGTCGATCCGCGCCTTTGGCGTGGAGGTGGTGGCGCGCCTGTGCGAACGGCTGATCGCGGGCGGCGTGCCCAGCATCCACTTCTACGCGCTGAACCAGTCGGGCCTGGTGCTGGACATCTGCAAGCAACTGGCGCGCTGAAGGCGCTGGTTCAGGCCTTCCAGGCCACGCCGTCCTCGGTGAGGATGGCGTCCAGCGGCACGTCGTGCGGCTCGGCTTCGAGCCAGGGCACGAAGCCGTTCGAATACGCCAGCCCCACGGTGTACGGCCGCGGGCTGAGCGTGGCCAGCGTGCGGTCGTAGAAGCCACCGCCGTAGCCCAGCCGCACGCCCTTGGGGCCGAAGCCCACGCAGGGCACCAGCAGCAGCGTGGGCTCGAAGACCGGTGTGTCCTTGGGCTTGGGGATGCCGTAGGCGTCTTCCTCCATCTCGCAGCCCGGGTACCACACGTGGAAGGCCAACTGCTTGGTGGTCTTCTCGATCACCGGCAGGCCGATGCGGCGGTTCTCACCACCCTCCGTCCA
>CAIJPE010000317.1 GCA_903822435.1 uncultured beta proteobacterium
GCCGCCATCAACTACAACCTGAGCAAGCGCACCAAGGTGTTCACGTACTACACCAAGCTGGACGACGCCAAGGTGGTCTACAACGGCGTCGGCAACCGGAAGTCCATCGCCCTGGGCATTCGCCACAACTTCTGATTGCGGCCTTCGGGCTGAACGGGCTGGCCCGACGGGGCCGGTCGATCAGGCAGGAAGCCGGTCCCTGGACCGGCTTTTTTCATGGGCGCCGAGCTTCAACCGCGCGGATGGTGCTGGGCGTGCAGCCGCCGCAACCGCTCGCGGGCCACGTGCGTGTAGATGGTGGTGGTGCCGATGTCGGCATGGCCCAGCAGCATCTGCACGGCCCGCAGGTCGGCACCATGGTTGAGCAGGTGCGTGGCAAAGGCGTGGCGCAAGGTGTGCGGCGACAGCGGTGCGGTGATCCCGGCCACCACGGCATGGCGCTTGATGAGCCGCCAGAACATCTGGCGCGTCATGCCTTCGCCCCGGCGGGTGACGAACAGCGCCTCGCAGGACTGCGGCCCCAGAATCACCGGCCGGGCCTCGGCCAGGTAGCGCCGAAGCCAGGCATGCGCCTCGGCACCGAAGGGCACGAGCCGCTCGCGCGAGCCCTTGCCCCGGATGCGCAGCACGCCTTCGTCGAGGCCCAGGTGGATGGAAGGCAGCTCCACCAGTTCGCTCACGCGCAGACCGCTGGCGTACAGCAGCTCGATCATCGTACGGTCGCGCAGGCCCAGCGGCGTGTCGACCTCGGGCGCCGCCAGCAGGGCTTCCACCTGCGCTTCGCTCAGGCTCTTGGGCACGCGAAGCGGCTGGCGCGCCGACATCAGCCGCAATGTGGGGTCGGTGGGCACGAGCCGCTCGCGAACCGCCCAGCGGAAGAAGCGCTTGAAGACGGTCAGGCGACGATTGGCCGTGGTGGCCCGGGTGGCCGCGTGGCGCGCGGCCATGAAGGCCAGCAGGTCGGCCTCGGTGGTGGCGTCCAGGGTCTTGCCGCATGCGGCGCGCAGCCAGGCGGCGTACAGGCTCAGGTCACGCCGGTAGGCCGCAAGCGTCAGAGGCGCCAGGCCGTCCTCGATCCACAGGGCGTCGATGAACCGGTCGACCAGCGCCGCGCTGCCGGGATCCGGGCCGGTGTCTGCGACGGCGGCCGGCTCCGGGCTCAATCGAGCTTCAACCCCTGCTTGGCCACGACCGCCTGGTAGACCTCCAGCTCGGCCTTGATCTGCTGGGCGAACTGCTCAGGGGTGTTGCCCACGACGAGCGAGCCGGTGTCTTCGATGCGCTTCTTCACGCCCGGATCCTCCAGCGCCTTGCGCACGGCGCCAGCCAGCCGTTCGACCACCTCCCTGGGCATGCCCTTGGGGCCGACGATGCCGTAGTAGGCCATGCGATTGACGGGCTCCAGCCCGACTTCCTTGAAGGTGGGCACGTTGGGCAGCTGGGCCAGGCGCTGGGGCGCGGCCACCACGATGGGAATCAGGCGGCCTTCCTTGATGAAGGGCAAGGCACTGGGCATGTTGTCGAAGATGATGGGCACCTGGCCCGCCACCGTGTCGTTCAACGCGGGCCCGGCGCCGCGATAGGGAATGTGCGTCATGAAGACGCCGGCCAGGCTCTTGAAGAGCTCGGTCTGCAGGTGTCCGATGCCGCCCGTGCCCGAGCTGGAATAGCTGTATTTGCCGGGGTTCTTCTTGAGTTCGGCGACGAAGCCCTTGTAGTCGCGCGCCGGAAAGGACGGGTGCACGGCAATCACGTTGGGCGTGGCGGCGATGTTGCTGACCGGCGTGAAGTCGGTCACCGGGTTGTAGCCGATCCGCGGGTTGATGGCCGGGTTGGCCGCGGTGGTGGACACCGTGCCCATGCCGATGACGTACCCGTCGGGTTGCGCCTTGACCACGTCCAGCGCGCCCACCGAGCCGCCGCCGCCGGCCTTGTTCTCGACCACCACCTGCTGGCCCAGGGCGGCGCTCATGCGCTCGCCGACGATGCGCGCGACGATGTCGGTGGTGCCGCCCGGCGCGAAGGGCACGATCAGCCGCACCGGCTTGGTCGGGTAGGACTGTGACTGCGCCAGCAGCGGCACGGTGCAGGCCGCCAGGGCCAGTGCCTGCAGCAGGTGGCGCCGTGCGGGGAGTCGGGTCTGCGTCATGGGGTGTCTCCGTCGTTGTTCTGGAATCAGGTAGGGCGGGTGAAGCCAGGCTCTCAGCGGGCCTGGCCCAGCAGCCCGGCGCGCAGGCGCTTGTCATACGGCTGGTCGCCGATGAAGGACCGCAGCAGGGTGCCATAGAAGTCTTCGCCGCTGATCGGGCTGCCCCGCAGCGTGCCGTTGACCGTGAAGAGCATGCCCCGTGCGGGGTCGAAGTCGAGGTCGACGACGTCGCCCTTGTGCACCTTCACCAATTCATTGATCTGTGCTTCGAAGCGGCCGATGCGTTCATTGAGCATGCCCGCGGCTTCGGGGCTGCCGGCGTTGCGCGACATGCCGTCGCGGCTGGCCTTGGCAAACTCGCCGGCCGGCACGTCCACCAGCATGCGGATCTGCAGCCGCTTGGGCCCCGGCAAGGCGGTGATCTGTGCGGCGTCACTGGCGCGTGAAGTCAGGTAAAGGCCGGCTGCATAGCCCTTGAACCAGGCCACGGCCCGCACGCCCGTGCCGTTGAGCACCAGATCGGTCTTGGCCACCTGCACATGACGATCGAAAGGCTGGCCCTCGACCATCAGCGGCCCTTCGTCGGCCCGCGAAAGGCCAGGCCACAGGCACAACACGGCGGCCAGCCACAGCAGCGCCAGGGCCAGGCGCCTGGCAGCCAGGGCGGCAGAGGGAAGCTGGCGGCGGGTGCGGGCAGTGTTGGCGGGATGCATGGGCAGGATCATGAACGAGGTCATGAAGCTTGAACGCGGATACTGCCCTATCGGCCGACTGCCGGCGATGTGGAAATCACGAGGGTGTGCATTGCGCCAGCGCCCATTCGATGTGCTCGGCCACCAGCGGCGGGGCCGAAGGCAGGGCCTCGCCCAGCGCCTGCACGATGGCCGGGTCGCCCGACTCGCGGGCTGCATTGCCCAGGGCTACGGCCAGGTTGCGCCGCCACCGCATGAAGCCGATGCGGCGGATGGCACTGCCCTCGGTGCGCCGGAGGAACGCCGCTTCGTCCCAGGCCCACAGTTGCAGCAGCGTGGACTGGGCCCAGGGAGCCCGCACGTCGAAATCGGCCAGCGGCGAGCGCTGCGCGTACTTGTTCCA
The DNA here is from genome assembly GCA_903822435.1 of uncultured beta proteobacterium. GTDB lineage: Bacteria > Pseudomonadota > Gammaproteobacteria > Burkholderiales > Burkholderiaceae_C > Rubrivivax. Next base: position 3,245 of record CAIJPE010000317.1, read on the forward strand.
GGGGCAGGCGGTCTGGCAGTCGTCGCAACCGTAGATGCGATTGCCCATCGCAGGGCGCAGGGCGGGGTCGATGGCCCCCTCGTGCTCGATCGTGAGGTAGCTGATGCAGCGGCGCGCATCCAGCCGGTAAGGCGCGACGATGGCCTGCGTGGGGCAGGCATCCAGGCACGCCCTGCAGGTGCCGCAGTGGGCGCCATCGTCGAAGGCGCCGTCGGGATCGAGGGGCAATGCCAGGTCGACGAAGATTTCGCCCAGGAAGTACATCGACCCCGCCTCGCGAGAGAGCGACAGCGTGTGCTTGCCGCGCCAGCCCAGGCCGGCCCGCGAGGCGATCTCGACCTCCAGCACCGGGGCCGAGTCGGTGAAGACACGATGGCCCAGCGGGCCCACCGCCGCGGCCAGCCGGTCGGCCAGGGATTGCAGCCGTGCGCGCAGAACCTTGTGGTAATCGCGGCCCCGGGCGTAGAGCGACACCACCGCACGGTGCGGGTCGGCCAGCGCCGCGGACTCGGCCTGCAGCCAGCCATCGGGTGCGGCACGCGGCAGGTAGTCCATGCGGGCGCTGATGATGCGCACGGTGCCCGGCCGCAATTCGGCCGGCCGGGCCCGCTTCAGGCCATGGGCGGCCATGTAGGCCATGCTGCCGTGGAAGCCTGCCTCCAGCCATCTCAGCAGGCCGGGCTCGGCGCTGGAGAGATCGACGTCGGCAATGCCGATCTGTGAGAATCCCAACCCACGGGACCACCCCCGCAGTTGTTGCACGAGTTGGTGACCACCCTCGACATGGACTTCGTGCTGCCCCATGGGCCCATTCTAGGAACGCGCCGCATCGGCTGGCCCGACGAGGCCGCCTGCACGGCCTTCGCGGCCGAGTTGGCCCTGCGTCCGGGCATCGGTGATGCGTTCATCGCCCTGCATGGCCCGCTGGGGGCGGGCAAGACCACCTTCGTGAGACACCTCCTGCGCGCCATGGGCGTGCAGGGCCGCATCAAGAGCCCCACCTATGCCGTGGTCGAGCTCTACGAGCGGCCCGGTTGCGCCATCTCCCACTTCGATTTCTACCGCTTCAACGACCCGCGCGAATGGTCGGACGCCGGCTTTCGCGATATCTTTGCGGCGCCGGGCCTGAAGCTGGCCGAATGGCCCGAGAAGGCAGCGGGCCTGCTGCCCCAGCCCGACCTGGCGCTGTGGATCGAACCGGCTGAAGACCAGTCCCGCGTGGTGCGGCTCGAAGCCGCGACGCCGCTGGGTCTGGTCCTGATCGAATGACGACACCGACCCGCCGCCGCGCCTTGCGCGCCATGGGCACGCTGGCGCTGGCCCTGGGCGCGCCGCAACTGGCGCAGGGCGCCACCATCCTGGCCGTGCGCTTGTGGCCCGCCCGCGATTACACGCGCGTCACCATCGAGTCCGACCAGCCGCTGGCCGCCACCCACCTGCTGACCGAAGCGCCGTTCAGGCTGGTGGTGGACATCGACGGCCTGGAACTGAACGCCGCCCTGCGCGAACTGGTGGGCAAGGTCCGGCCCGACGACCCCTACATTGCCGGGGTGCGGGCCGGCCAGTACCAGCCGCGCGTGGTGCGCCTGGTGTTCGATCTCAAGCAGCCCGTTCTGCCGCAGCAGTTCGCGCTGGACCCGGTGGCGGCGTATCGCTACCGGCTGGTATTGGACCTCTATCCCCCGCAGGAGGCCGACCCCCTGTTGGCCCTGGTGCGCGAACGCGAAGGGGCCGGCCAGCGGGCGGCCGACTCGGTGAACGACGCCCTCGGCGAACTGATCGCCCGCATCGATCGGCCCGGCATGCCTGCCTCGGGGGCGCCCACGCCGACCGGTGGCGCGTCGGCGCCCACGGCTCCTGCGCCGGTGGTGATGGCGGCGGCCCCGCCGGCATCCCCCCCCGCCACCCCAGCACCGCCGGCAGCGCCCCCGACGATGAGCGAGCGCCAGCGCGTCGACCGCCTGGTGATCGTGGCCCTGGACCCCGGCCATGGCGGCGAAGACCCGGGTGCGGTAGGGCCCAGCGGCCTGCGCGAGAAGGACGTGGTGCTGGCCGTCGGCCTGGCCCTGCGCGAGCGCCTGAACGCCCTGCCCGGCATGCGCGTGATGATGACCCGCGACGCCGACTTCTTCGTGCCGCTGGACGACCGCGTGCGCAAGGCCCGCCGCGTGCAGGCCGACCTCTTCGTGAGCATCCACGCCGACGCCTTCTTCCGGCCCGAGGCGCGCGGCGCCAGCGTATTCGCGCTGTCCACCAAGGGCGCCAGCAGCACCGCCGCGCGCTGGATGGCCCAGCGCGAGAACGCCGCCGACCAGGTGGGCGGCGTGAACGTGGCGCGCGTGCGCGACCCCCAGGTACTGCACGCCCTACTGGACATGAGCACCACCGCGCAGATCAAGGACAGCCTGAAGCTGGGCCGCGAGGTGCTGACGCGCATTGGCGCCGTGGGGCGCCTGCACAAGGATCAGGTCGAGCAGGCCGGCTTCGCCGTGCTCAAGGCGCCCGACATCCCCAGCATCCTGGTGGAGACCGCGTTCATCTCCAACCCCGAGGAAGAAGACCGTCTGCGGGACCCCTCCTACCGCTCAAAGTTGGTGGAAGCCCTGGCCGGCGGCATCAGGCACTACTTCGAACGCAACCCGCCCCTGGCCCGCCAGCGCACGCTGTAGCGGCCGCCTGCGGCTAGCGGCGCGACGTGCCCAGGTAGCGCTTGCGCCAGAAGAACACCACCAGCCCGATCCCGATCGTCACCATCACGCCGAAGGCCACCCAGAAGCCCGTGGGCGAATGGATCAGCGGCAGGGCCTCGAAGTTCATGCCGAAGAAGCCGGTGATCAGGTTCAAGGGCAGAAACACGGCCGTGAGCACGGTGAGCGTGCGCATGATGTCGTTGGTGCGGTGGCCCAGTGCCGAGAAGTGCATCTGCACCGCCGTTTCGGCGCTCTGCTCCAGGCGACGCACGTGGCCCAGCACCCTTTCGATGTGCTCCAGCACGTCGCGCGAGCGGACCCGCAGGAGCTCGCGCTCGCGACGGGCCTGCGGCTGGCCCTCGTCGGGCCATTCGTCCAGGGCGTCGATCCACTCCTGCACGGCGCTGCGCTGGTCTTCGCAGGTGTCTTCCAGCAGGTGCAGCGCGTTGCGCGACTCCAGAAGGATCTGCCAGTCGTCGAAGCGGCTGCGGGGGTCGAGCAGTTGCTGCTGCAGCGTGCCCAGCTGCCGCGTGAGCAGCCGGCGCAGGTCGAGGTAGCTGTCCACCATGTGGTTGAGCATCCGCAGCATCAGCTCCGCCGCGCTCACCGGCAGGCGCGCCGAGCCGCGAGCATCGCTGCCGGCGGCCAGGCTGGACATGCGCTGGGCGAAGAAGTCGCGCACCGAGCAATCGGTGGGATGCACGGTCAGCAGCACGCGGTCGAACAGGGCAAAGCCGACCGGGCTGGTGTCGATGGCGGCCAGGGCCTGGCGCGCCGATGTGGCCGTGCCGTGGTTCTCGTCGAAGAATTTGTCCGCAGTGCCGGCCCCTGGGGCCAGGCGCCGGAAGATCATCAGGTCGTACCAGGACGTGTAGTCGAAGTGGCTCGGCAGCTGGTTGTTCAGCAGGTCGGACACGTGGAGGTCGACGAGCCCGGCGCCCGTCCAGCGCAGCAGGGCGGCCTGCAGGTCGTGCACCCGAAGCTCGAACTCGCGGCGGGCGCTGCCAAGCCACAGGAAGCCCGTGGCCGGCAACGCGTCGGGAATGGCATCGAGTTCGACGAAGCGGTCGGCGTCGAGGTGGAAGATGCGCATGCCGCCCGCCGCGGCCGGCTCAGCGCCGCGTCAGCAAACGGGCCGCATCCAGGGCGAAGTAGGTCAGCACGCCGTCGGCCCCGGCGCGCCGGAAAGCCAGCAACGACTCCATCATCACCGCGTCGTGGTCGAGCCAGCCGTTGGCCGCGGCCGCCTTGAGCATCGCGTACTCGCCACTGACCTGGTAGACGAAGGTGGGCACGCGGAATTCATCCTTCACCCGGCGCACGATGTCCAGGTAAGGCATGCCGGGCTTGACCATGACCATGTCGGCGCCCTCTGCAATGTCCAGCGCCACCTCGCGCAGGGCCTCGTTGCTGTTGCCGGGGTCCATCTGGTAGGCCTTCTTGTCGGCCTTGCCCAGGTTGGAGGCCGAGCCCACCGCGTCGCGGAAAGGGCCGTAGAAGGCGCTGGCGTACTTGGCGCTGTAAGCCATGATGCGCGTGTGGATGGAGCCCGCGCCTTCCAGGGCCGCGCGGATGGCGCCGATGCGCCCGTCCATCATGTCGCTGGGGGCTACGATGTCCACGCCGGCTTCGGCCTGCACCAGGGCTTGGCGGGTCAACACGGCCACGGTCGGGTCGTTGAGGATGTAGCCGGTGTCGTCTAGCAGCCCGTCCTGGCCGTGGCTGGTGTAGGGATCGAGCGCCACGTCGGTCAGGATGGCCAGTCCCGGGAAGCGCTTCTTCAGCTCGCGCACGGCGCGCGGCACCAGACCCTCGGGGTTGGTGGCTTCGCGGCCATCGGGTGTCTTGAGCTCGGGCGAGATCACCGGGAACAGCGCCATCACCGGCACGCCCAGGGCCACGCATTCCTCGGCCACGCCGAACAGGTTGTCGATGCTGCGTCGCTGCACGCCGGGCATGCTGGACACGTCGTGTACCTGACGTTGGCCGTCCAGCACGAACACCGGCAGGATGAGGTCCTCGGGCGCAAGGCGATTCTCACGCACCAGGGCGCGGGTCTGCGCGTCGCGGCGCAGGCGGCGGGGGCGGCTGTGCGGAAATGGCGGGGGCGTGATCATGGGCTACTCCTGTTGTGTGGTGGCGTCTACACGCGTTTAGGCGTCGACAAACCGCCGCTTCACTCGAAAATCTTCTGATAAAGTCATTCTTGGATGATAGCCGCGAGGTCGTCATCCCCTGCTTTTCCTCCCTGAGCAGGTGCCTTAGCGTGATGACAGCGATAAGGCTTGCCGGCCCCGGCCTGAGCGCCGGGGCCTCTTTTTCTGCACAGGGCCTGGCGAGCCCCTGCCGCCATCAATCGTCCCCGCCCCGACCGATAATGCCGGCAATGAGCAGCGCTTACCTCTGGGTCAAGGCCTTTCACATCATTTTCGTGGCCAGTTGGTTCGCCGGGCTTTTCTACATGCCCCGGCTCTTCGTCAACCTGGCCATGGTCCCGGCCGACAGCCACGCCGAGCGCGAGCGCTTGCTGCTGATGGCACGCAAGCTGTACCGGTTCTCCAGCCTGCTGATGGTGCCGGCGCTGGTGCTCGGCCTCTGGCTGTGGCTGGGCTTCGGCATCGGGCACGGCCAGGGCTGGATGCACGCCAAGCTGTTGCTGGTGCTGGGCGTCATCGGCTACCACCACGTCTGCCGTTCGCTGCTGCGCAGCTTCGAGCAATCGGCCAACCGGCGCAGCCATCGCTGGTTCCGCGTCTTCAACGAGGCCTCCGTGCTGCTGTTCGCGGCCACCGTGGTGCTGGTGGTGGTCAAGCCCTTCTAGGCAGCCTGCTCGACCATGGCGGCCCTGCGGCCCTCCACGCGCCATCGCAGCCTGGCCGCGCCACTGTCGCTGGCCTACGCGGCCCTGGTGCTGTACGCAAGCCTGTACCCGTTCACCGATTGGCGATGGCCGCCGGGGCAGCACCTGCAAGCCCTGGCCCTGCTGCCCTGGACGCGGTGGACCGATTCATTCGACGTCGGGTCCAACCTGCTGGGCTACCTGCCACTGGGCGGCCTGATCACCCTGGCTGCCTGCCGCAGCGGGGTCCGCCCCTGGATCGGCGTGCTGCTCGGCGCGCTGGCCCCGTCCCTGTTGTCCTACTCCTGCGAGGTCCTGCAGCAATTCCTGCCGCGCCGCGTGCCAGCGATGGAAGACTGGACGATGAACTCGGCCGGCGCCCTGATCGGCAGCCTGCTGGCGGCGCTGGTGCACAGGCTGGGGATGCTCGACGGTTGGCACGGGGTGCGCTCGCGATGGTTCGTGCGCGATGGCGCCAGCGGGCTGGCGTTGCTGGCCTTGTGGCCGGTGGGCCTGCTTTTTCCGGCACCGGTGCCCCTGGGGCTGGGCCAGGTCGGCGACCGGTTGCGCGACACGCTGGCCCAGTGGCTGGACGACGTCCCCTGGGCAGAGGCCGTCCATGGCCTGCTGGCCGCGCCCGCGCCCCCCGCAGTGGCCTTGCGCCCGCTGACCGAAGTGCTCATCGTGGCCCTGGGGCTGCTCACACCTTGCCTGTTGGCCTATTCGCTGATGGCACCGGGCTGGCGCAGGGCCGCGATGGCGCTGGGCATCCTGGCCGTGGGTGCGGGTGCCATGACGCTGTCCACCCTGCTGAACTTCGGCCCGGGGCACGCCGCGGCCTGGGTCGGGCCGACGGCCGAACCCGGCCTGGGCCTGGGCCTGCTGATGGCGCTGGCCCTGGTGCCCGTGCCGCGACGGTTGGTGAGCGGGCTGGCCCTGGTGTCCTTGACAGGCCTGGTGGTGGGTGTGGCGCAGGCCCCGGCCGACCCGTATTTCGCGCAAAGCCTGAAGGCCTGGGAGCGCGGCCGTTTCGTCCGCTTCCACGGGCTGGCGCAGTGGGTGGGCTGGCTGTGGCCCTACCTGGCGATGGCCCTGCTGCTCACCCGCATGGGCACGCGTGACGGGGTGGACGACCCGCGCAGCCACCTGTAGGCCGATGTGCCAGGGGCTGCGCAGCGTCACGCCAAGCCGTTCTGTAAACACGGGCGAGCGCGGTCAGGGCACCTGAAGCCACTGCCTACAATCCCTCCATGGCCTACTACAAGCACCACATCTTTTTCTGCCTGAACCAGCGCCGGGCCGGCGAGGCCTGCTGCGCCGACCACGATGCGCAGGCCGCCTTCGACCACTGCAAGACCCGCATCCGTGAAGCGGGCCTGGCCGGGCCAGGCGGCGTGCGCGTGAACAAGGCCGGTTGCCTGGACCGTTGCGCCGGCGGGCCGGTGGCCGTGGTCTACCCCGACGAAGCCTGGTACACCTTCGTCGACAAGTCCGACCTCGACGAGATCGTCGAATCCCACCTGAAGAACGGCAAGATCGTCGAACGGCTGTTGTTGCCGCCGAACGTCGGCCGATGAATGCCCAGACCGTGCGCCGCACGGTGGCCGGCCCAGCCGGCAGCATCGAATGTGCCATCGATGCCCCGGCCGGCAGCCCGGCGGGTACCCATCCGCTGGCCGTGGTGTGCCACCCTCACCCGCTTTTCGGCGGCACCATGGACAACAAGGTCGTGCAGACACTGGCCCGCGCGCTGGTCCAGCGCGGGCACACCGCGGTGCGCTTCAATTTCCGTGGCATCGGCGCATCCACCGGGGCCTGGGACGAAGGCCGCGGCGAGATCGACGATGCGCTGGCCGTTGTGCACGCGCACCGCGCGGCGGGCCAGCCGCTGGTGATGGCGGGCTTCTCCTTCGGCGGCTACGTGGCCGCCCAGGCCACGGCACGCCTGGCTGCGGACCCTTCCACCGCCGCCGAGCGCCTGCTGCTGGTGGGCCCGGCGGTGGTGAACTTCACCGTCGGCCCCGTGCCGGCCGGAACCTTGGTCATCCAAGGCGAGTCCGACGACGTGGTGCCGATGGCCGCCGTCCTCGACTGGGCCCGGCCGCAGTCCCTGCCCGTCACCGTGGTGCCCGGTGCCGGCCACTTCTTCCACGGGCAGTTGCCCGTGCTCAAGCAAATCGTCCTGGGTGCCTGGCCTGTCTGTCCCCAAGCCTGAGCCCCCTGGTTCGCTCTCTGTCTGTCAGATCCCCATGAACGCCCTCATTGCCTTTGTCCTGCTGGCCTTTGCCACCGCCTCTTTCGCCCAGATGCCGCCGCCGGAAATCGCCGCGCGCCAATACATCCTGGTCGACGTCACCAGCAACCAGGTGCTGGCCGAACGCGAGGCCGATGCGCAGGCCGACCCGGCCTCCCTCACCAAGCTGATGACGGCCTACATCGTCTTCAACGCACTGCGTGACAAGAAGCTCTCGCTGGACCAGACGCTGCCGGTGTCGCTGCGCGCCTGGAGCGAACGCAAGGGCGGCGGCTCGCTGATGTTCATCGACACCACGATGAACCCCAAGGTCAGCGAGTTGCTGCGCGGCATGATCGTGCAAAGCGGCAACGATGCCTCGGTGGCCCTGGCCGAAGGCGTGGCGGGCTCGGTGGAGGCTTTCGTGGCCATGATGAACCGCCAGGCACAGGCCTGGGGCCTGAAGAACACCGAATTCAAGAACGTCACCGGCCTGACGGACGCGGGCCACCACAGCAGCGCCCGTGACGTGGCCACCATCGCCGCGCACATCATCGCCGACCACCCCGATTTCTACCCGATCTACTCCATCCGCCAGTACACCTACAACAACATCAAGCAGGACAACCGCAACATGCTGCTGGGGCGCGACCCCACCGTCGACGGCATGAAGACCGGCTACACCGACGCAGCGGGCTATTGCCTGGTGGGCAGTGCGGTGCGAGACATCCCGGGCGGCAAGCGCCGCCTCGTCAGCGTGGTGATGGGCACCGCATCCAAGGAAGCGCGCGCGGCCGAGAGCCAGAAGCTGCTCAACTGGGGCTGGCAGGCTTGGGACGCCGTGCGGCTGTTCGAGTCCGGCAAGGCCGTGGCCACCGTCCCGGTCTGGAAGGGAAGCCTGCCCGAAGCCCGCCTGGGCGCCGCTGGCGCGCTGTTCGTCACGGTGCCCAAGGGCGAAGGCGACAAGCTCAAGACCACGGTGGAGCGCACCGACCCGCTGCTGGCGCCCTTGACCGCCGGCCAACGCGTGGGCAGCATCAAGATTGCGACCGCGGGCGGCAACAAGATTGCCGAAGTGCCGCTGGTGGTCCTCGACGCAGTCCCGCTGGCCGGCGTCTTCGGCCGCCTCTGGGACGGCGTTCGCCTGTGGATCAAATGAGGCTGAAACGATGACCAATGACCTCTGCTTCCTGAATGGCGAATTCCTGCCGCTGAACGAGGCCAAGGTCTCCGTGCTCGACCGCGGATTTCTCTTCGGCGACGGCATCTACGAGGTCGTCCCGGTGTACGGGCGGCGCATCTTCCGCTTCGACGAGCACATGGCCCGGCTCGAACGCAGCCTGGCCAAGCTGCGCATGAAGTCGCCGTTCGCACGCGAGGGATGGCTGGCGAACTGTCGCAAGCTCATCGCCTCCAGGCCCGAGGAAGACCAGGTGGTCTACATGCAGCTCACCCGCGGCGTGGCGCCGCGCGACCACGTCATGCCCGTGGGCCTCGAGCCCACGGTCTTCATGATGAGCAATCCGCTGCGCGCCGTGCCGGCCGACTTGCGGCACCAGGGGCTGTCCTGCATCACCGCGCGCGACTTTCGCTGGGAGCGGGGCGACATCAAGAGCATCAGCCTGCTGGGCAACGTGCTGGCGCGGCAGATGTCGGCCGACCACGGCGCCGCCGAGACGATCATGTTCCGGGATGGCTTCCTGACCGAGGCTGCGGCCTCCAATGTATGGATTGCCCACGAAGGCGCGCTGCTCGGCCCGCCCAAGAGCGACCACGTGCTGGAGGGCATCCGCTTCGAATTGCTGCGCGAGCTGTGCGAGGAGTGCGGCATCGCCTACAACCTGCGCCCCATTTCCGAAGCCGACGTGCGGGCCGCCGACGAGGTGATGCTCAGCTCGGCCACGAAGGACGTGGTGGCCGTCACGCACATCGACGGCCAGCCGGTGGGCCATGGCGCGCTGCGCGGCAAGCCCGGGCCGGTATATGCCCGGCTCTACGAGGCCTACCAGCAGGCCAAGCAGACGATGTCCATCTGATCCGCGATGGCCGACATCCCCCCTTCGCAGAGCCTGATCGAGTACCCCAGCGCCTTCCCCATCAAGGTGATGGGACAGCACGTCGAGGGCTTCGAGGCAGCCATGGTGGCGGTCGCGATCGCATTCGACCCCGCCTTCGACGCCGCCAGCATCGAGCGCCGCCCCAGCAAAGCCGGCAACTACCTGGGCCTGACGCTCACCGTCACGGCCACCAGCCGCGAACAGCTCGACGAGCTCTACCGCACGCTCAGCACGCACCCCATGGTCAAGGTGGTGCTCTGACCGGCTGGGGCCGGGCTCAGGCCGGGTCCTGCCTCATCCGGCCGTCGAGTTCACGCACCTTGCCCGGTGCCGCTTCGTCGCCGTTCTGCGCCGCCACGTCGTACCAGTAGCGGGCCAGCCGCAGGTCGCGCTCGACGCCATCGCCTTGTTCGTACATCGAGGCCAGGAGGTACATGGCGCCGACGTCGCCGCCATTGGCTGCCTGTCGGTACCACTGCGCCGCCAGGGCCGGGTCCTTGGGGCGGCCACGCCCGAGGTAGTAGGCGGTGCCCATGGACACCTGGGCGTCCACGTCGCCGCGGCGCGCGGCCATCTCGTACCAGTCGTGGGCTGCCTTCAGTTCGCGGCTGCCGAACTCGCCGTTCTCCAGGCTGCGTCCCAGCATCGTCTGCGCCAGGACGAAACCGCCGCGGGCCGATCGCTCGAGCAGCCGGCGGGCCAGGGCTCGGTCGGGCTTCGGAACCTCTCCGCGCAGGTGCATCGCGGCCAGGTTGAACTCGGCCATCGCCACGTGCTGGCGGGACAGCGCCTCGAAAGCCCGGCGTGCCACGTCGAAATGGCCCGAGGCGTACTCGATCACGGCGCGGTCCACCTCGGCCTGGCGCTGCGGCGACAGGGGCGGCGCAGCCCATCCGGGCGCCGCCGCGACGAGCACCCCCAGCACACCCAGCACCCCTGCGACCACACCCCGCCAACCCGGCCACGACATCCTGGCCAGGAGGCCCGGACCTGGCGACTCCACGCGGTTCAGCAACGACATCGGCACCTCCAACCCTGCAGTCGGTCACGATAGCCGGTTCTGACACGCGCTGCCCGCCGCAGGGCCGGTGGGTCCGGCGCGGGCATGGGTGCCCGCCGTGGTGAAATGGCGGATGGCCGAGCGACCCAAGATCAGCGTCAAGCCGCGTGCACCCGAGCGTGATCCGCGGCGTCCCCCCGTACGCGGGGGCCCAGCCCGGAGGCCCAGCGGCCGCGCGGCGGGGGCCCAACCCCTGCCGGGGCCACGGCCCGAGGCGCCGCCGGTGCCTGAGACCTTCGCCGTAGCGGCCACGCCGCCCGCCAAGCCGCCTGCCGACCCGCCCGGCGCGCCGGCCGAACACGCCGAAGGCTCCCGCGTCGCCAAGCTCATGACCGAGCGGGGCCTGGCCTCTCGCCGGGAAGCCGACGAATGGATCGGCGCCGGCTGGGTGAAGGTGGACGGCCGCGTGGCCGTGCTGGGCCAGCGGGCCCGGGCCGAGGCCCGCATCGAGGTCGATCCGCGCGCCCAGGCCGAGCAGGCCCGCCGCGTGACGGTGCTGATCCACAAGCCCGTGGGCTACGTGAGCGGCCAGGCCGAGGACGGCTACGAGCCGGCGGTGGTGCTGGTCACGCCGGCCCATCGATGGGCAGAAGACAGCTCCCGCATCGAGTTTCGCGGCAGCCACCTGCGCCACCTGGCCCCCGCCGGGCGGCTGGACATCTACTCGACCGGACTGCTGGTGCTGACTCAGGACGGCCGCATTGCCAAGCGCCTGATCGGCGATGAAACCCGGATCGAAAAGGAGTACCTGGTGCGCGTGGCCTACGGCCGCGACGGCCGGCTGCCGGACGCCGACCTGGAGCGGCTGCGGCACGGGCTGGTGCTGGACGGCGTGGCCCTGCGGCCCGCCCGCGTCAGCTGGCAGAACGAGGATCAGCTGCGCTTTGTGCTGCGCGAAGGCCGCAAGCGGCAGATCCGCCGCATGTGCGAGCTGGTGGGCCTGCAGGTGCTGGGGCTCAAGCGGGTGCGCATCGGCAGCATCTCGCTGGGCCACCTGCCGCCCGGTCAGTGGCGTTACCTGCGCGACGACGAGAGCTTCTGAGCGCCGCGTCCGCCGGCAGCTGCCTGATAACCTCTTGCGGATGCCGCCTTCACCCACCGCCCTGCCGCCCCGTGCCGCAGGCGGCCACCCTGTGCCTCCGTGGTCCCCCGCACAGGCCGCCCTGACCCTGGCCCTGCTGCTGGGCCTGCAGCCCATCACCACCGATGTCTACCTGCCGGCGCTGCCCAGCCTCACGCGCGAGCTCGGTGCGCCGATGGCCACGGTACAACTGACGATGTCCGGGCTGATCCTGGCCTTCGGGCTGGCGCAGATGGTGTGGGGCCCGGTGGCCGACCGGGTGGGCCGCCGGCCGGTGCTGTTGTGGGGGCTGGCCTTGTACTGCGTGGCCAGCGTGGGCTGCACGTTGGCGGCCGGCATCGACGCGCTGGTGGCCTGGCGGATCGTCCAGGGCGCGGCGATGGCCGCGGCCGTGGTGTGCGCCCGCGCCATGGTGCGCGATCTGTACGGTCCGGCCGAGGGCGCCCGGGTGATGTCGCTGGGGCTGTCGGGCCTGGGTCTGATCGCGCTCACGGGGCCTTTGGCCGGGGGCCTGGCAGCCACCGCGTTGGGGTGGCGCGGGCCGCTCATGGTGGTGACCGCCGCGGGGGCGCTGTGCCTGGCCTACGTGGCCTGGCGCGTGCCCGAGACCCTGGCCGTGCGCAACCCCGCTGCGACACGCCTGAAGCCGCTGCTGCAAAGCTGGGCCCGCATCGGCCGCCATCCGGTGTTCGCGGCCTGGTCGATGTTGATCGCATGCACCTACGGCGGCCTGTTCACGATGCTGGCCGGTTCATCGTTCGTCTTCATGAACGTGCTGGGCCTGGGCTCCGCGGCGTACGGCGCCATGCTGGCCCTGGGCTCGGTGAGCTACATCGCCGGCACCTTCATGTGCCGGCGATGGATTGCGCGGCACGGCACGGTGGGCACGGTGGCCCGCGGGGCGTGGCTCACCCTGGCCGGCGGCGTGAGCATGGCAGTGCCGGCCGCGCTCGGGGTGCAATCGGTCTGGGCCGTGCTGGTGCCGTATGGCCTGTATGCCTTCGGCCACGGCCAGCACCAGCCCTGCGGACAGGCCGGCCTGGTGGGGCCTTTCCCGCACGCCGCGGGCGCGGCTTCGGCCCTGGCCGGGTTGCTGCTGGCGGTGGTGGCCTTCGGGATCGGCCACTGGCTGGGCGTGTCGCTGGACGGCACGGTGCGTCCGTTGGCCTACACGATGTGCTTCTGGTCGATGCTGACGGCCGCCATGGCCTGGGGCCCTGTGCGGCGCTGGGCGCGATGAACGCCGGGCAGCCCGATCCGGGCCTGGGGGCCCTGTGCCTGGCGGGACCGACGGCCTCGGGCAAATCGGCCGTGGCCCTGGCCCTGGCCGCCGAGCGCGAGATCGAAATCATCAGCGTCGACTCGGCCCAGGTCTATCGCGGCATGGACATCGGCACCGCCAAGCCCACCGTGGCCGAACGGGCCTCGGTGCCGCACCACCTGATCGACATCCTCGACCCGCAGGACGCGTACTCGGCAGCCCGCTTCGTGGCCGACGCCCGTCGCCTGGTGGCCGAGATCCGCGCCCGCGGCCGTCTGCCGCTGCTGGTGGGCGGCACCATGTTGTACTTCAAGGCCCTGCGCGAGGGCCTGGACGACATGCCCGCGGCCGACCCCCCGCTGCGCGCGCGGCTGGAGGCCGAGGCCGCCGAGCGCGGCTGGCCGGCCATGCACGCTGAACTGGCACAGGTCGACCCCGCGACCGCGGCCCGCTTGCCTCCACGCGACAGCCAACGCATCCAGCGCGCACTGGAGGTCTGGCGGCTGACGGGCCGTCCGCTGTCGGCCTGGCACGGCCGGTCGGACAACGCGGCGCAGCGGCAGGCCGGGCGGGAGTCGTGGCCGATGGTCACGCTGGAACCGCAGTCGCGTGCCTGGCTGCATGCGCGCATCGCAGCGCGGTTCGACGGCATGCTCGCGGGCGGCCTGGTGGACGAGGTGCGCACCTTGCGCCAACGCCCGGGCCTGCACGCCGAACTGCCGGCCCTGCGCAGCGTGGGCTACCGACAGGCCTGGGCCGCACTGGAAGCGGGCGATCTGGCGCCCCTGCGCGAAGCCGGCATCGCCGCCACCCGCCAGCTGGCCAAGCGGCAATTGACGTGGTTACGGTCGGTGACCGGGCGGACGGTGGTCGCCTGCGACGCCCCACAAGCACTCGAGCAGGCATTGCAAGCGCTTCGTTCTCAGGGGGCCTTCGCAGCAGATGCACCATTCCGGCCCTCGAACGCGGGATGGCCCTGAACTTGCATCTTCCTTGAAGATTACGGGGCGATAACGATTGCGAAGGCCTTTTGCCTAGGGTGTGGCCCGGGGCCAAGGGGGAACCCTTCCGGATATAGTTCGACGCCTTTGGCGCCTCAGCATGGGGCGGCTTTCAAGGGGATGGGTTGGCAGGCCGGGTTTCGCGGCCCATCCTTGTGCACGGTGGTCTGGAGGACTGGTTTGGATTACGCCCAACAACAACGCAACCCGGGCAAGCATGTGGTGGGCATCGGCATCGTGCTGGCCCTTCACCTTGTCCTGGGTTGGGCTCTCGTGAATGGCCTGGCGCAGCGTCTGGTCGAGGTGATCAGGGCCCCCATCGAGACCAAGATCATCGAGGAGGTGAAGCCGCCTCCCCCGCCGCCGCCCGAGAACCTGCCCCCGCCGCCGAAGTTCGCGCCGCCGCCGCCTTCGTTCGTGCCGCCGCCCGAGGTGAACGTCAACCCGCCGCCCACGCCGGCGCCCACCATCACCACGACGCAGGTCGCGCCGCCACCGGCGCCCGTGACGGTGTCGCCCGTCCAGCCGGCGGTCACGGCCCCGCCGGCTCCGCCCGCGCCGCCCAAGGCCGTCGCCCGGCCGGCCCTCGCCAACGCCTCGTCCTGCGCCCCGGGGCCGGACGACTATCCTGCCGCCGCCAAGCGCGCCGATGCCACGGGCACCACCAAGATTCGCTTCTCGGTCGGTCCCGACGGCAAGATGGCGAGCGCCGAAATCGTCAAGTCGGCCGGTTCGTCGCGCGAGCACAAGATGCTCGACCGGGTCGCCCTGAGCAAGCTGAGCGAGTGTTCATTCAAGCCCGGCGTCGACGAGAACGGCAAGCCAGCGGGCGGCTCGTTCGATGTCGAGTACGTCTGGAAGCTTTCCGAGTAGTTTTCCCCACGAGCGCAGCGCAAGACGCTGCGCGAGCCCGTCCCTTTGGAGTCAACATGTCCCTGCATACCCTTCTGAACGCCCGCTCGTGGGCCGTCAAATCGTTTGCCGCCTTGTTCGCGGCGCTCGTGTTCGCCTTCAGCCTGCCGGCGCCGGTCTCGGCCCAGCCGGCCTCGGCGCCCGCGGCTGCGGCCGGCGCGGTGACCGAAGAAGCCGTCGACAACCCTTACGGCCTGAAGGCCCTGTGGTCGCAAGGCGACTTCGTGGCGCGCGGCACGCTCGTCATCATGTGCATCATGTCCATGGGCAGCTGGTACGTCATCTTCACCAAGCTATTCGAGCAGCGCGCCATGCTCAAGAGCGGCAAGACCTCGGCTGAATCCTTCTGGAAGGCCAACTCGGTGAAGGCCGGTGTCGGCGCCCTGGAAGAAGGCTCGGCCTTCCGCTTCATCGCCGAGCAAGGCATCAAGGCCAGCGATCACCATGAAGGCACCATGGTCGAAGCCATCGACAAGCACACCTGGATCAGCATGTCGGTCGACCGCTCGGTGGGCAGCGTGCAAAGCCGCCTGCAGGACGGCATGGCCGTGCTGGCCACGGTCGGCTCCACCGCGCCCTTCGTGGGCCTGTTCGGCACCGTCTGGGGCATCTACAACGCCCTGGTGAAGATCGGCATCAGCGGCCAGGCTTCCATCGACAAGGTGGCCGGCCCCGTCGGCGAAGCCCTGATCATGACCGCCATCGGCCTGGCCGTGGCCGTGCCGGCGGTGATGGGCTACAACTGGCTGATCCGCCGCAACAAGGCCGTGATGGACCAGACCAAGGCATTCGCCGGCGACCTGCACAACGTCCTGCTGGCCGGCAAGCGCTGAGCACGCCATGGGCATGAACGTAGGAGCCGCTGACGACAGCGGCGAGGACCAGCTGAACAACAGCATCAACACCACCCCGCTGGTGGATGTGATGCTGGTGTTGCTGATCATTTTCCTGATCACGATTCCCGTGGTCACGCAGACGATCAAGCTCGAGCTGCCCAAGGAACGCAACCTGCCCACGCAGACCAAACCCGAGAACATCGTCATCGCCGTCAACCGTGATGGCGAGGTCTACTGGGGCCTGGAGCGCATGCCCGACCCCGAAGCCATGGTCGCGCGGTTGAAGCTCGAATCGGTGAAGGAGCCTCAGCCCGAGGTCCATATCCGCGGCGACTCCGAGGTCCGCTGGGAATCGGTTGGCCGGGTCATCGTGGCCTGCCAGCGTGCGGGCATCGCCAAGGTCGGTTTCATCACCGAGCCTCCGGCCGGTGGCGCAACGCGCCTGAAATAAGGAATACGCCATGGCTATGAATGTCGGTTCGTCAGGCGGCGACGAGGACGGTGATGTCATGGTCGACATCAACACCACGCCGCTGATCGACGTGATGCTGGTGCTGTTGATCATGTTCATCATCACCATTCCCATCCAGACCCACGCGGTCAAGATGAACATGCCGATCCCGAACAACAATGCGCCGCCGCCCAAGCCGCCCGAGATCATTCGCATCGACGTGGACTTCGACGGCACGGTCGGCTGGAACGGCGAGGTCATCCAGGCCGGCGATCGGGCTTCCATCGAAAGCCACCTGCAGGCTGTGGCCGCGATGGCCGACCAGCCCGAAGTGCACCTGCGCCCGAACAAGCTCGTGACCTACAAGTACGTGGCCATGATCATGGCCACCGCACAGCGCCTTGGGGTGACCAAGATCGGCATCGTGGGCAACGAGCA
This sequence comes from uncultured beta proteobacterium, assembly GCA_903822435.1. Lineage (GTDB taxonomy): Bacteria > Pseudomonadota > Gammaproteobacteria > Burkholderiales > Burkholderiaceae_C > Rubrivivax. The sequence goes on from CAIJPE010000317.1 coordinate 20,104, forward strand.
GTTCCTCTGATTTCCCGGGCCCGCCAACATGAGGTCTTTGCGTTTGGTTTTTGATCACACTTCCCGTCGGGGCGGCTCCGGCCTGCGCGGCGTCCTCATGGCCGTGGCCTTCGGCGCGGCTGCCCTTCATGCCGGTGCGCAAGGCATCCGGGCCGAGGTCGGCAAGCCGCTGCAACAGGCCGGCGAACTGCTCAAGGCCGGCAAGGCCAAGGAGGCACTGGCCAAGGTGCGCGAAGCCGAAGGCGTACCCGGAAAGTCGGCCACGGAGCAACTCACGGTCGACAAGATGAAGGCGGCCGCGGCGCAGCGTGCTGGCGACATGGGCGCGGCCATCCAGGCCTTGGAGTCGATCTACGGCCGCACCAGTGGCGCCGAGCAAGGCCAGATCGCCGAGCAATTGGCCTCGGCCTTCGCGCAGCAGCGCAACAACGCCAAGGCCAATGAGTGGCTGGCCAAGGCCGTGCAGGCCGGCAACAACGGCCCGGGCATCAAGCAGTTGCAGTCCTACCTGCAGTCCAGCAGCGGTGACTATGCCGCCATCGCACGCGACGCCGCTGCCGCCGTGGCGGCCGCAGAACAGGGCGGCCGCAAGCCCGAGGAAGGCGAGCTGCTGCGCCTTGCCGACGCGCAACAGCGCACCGGCAACATGACCGGCTACGTGGGAACGCTGGAAAAGCTGCTTCTCGACTACCCGAAAAAGGACTACTGGAACGCCTACCTGGCCCGTTTGCCCCGCAAGCCCGGTTTCGGAGAGCGCTTCGGCCTGGACGTGATGCGTCTGCGGCTGGCCAGCGGCACGTTGACCAAGGCCGAGGACTTCATGGAAATGGCGCAGCTCTCGCTGCAGGCCGGCGTGCCGGCCGAGGCCGCCCGCGTCGTCGAGCAGGGCTTCAAGTCTGGCGTTCTGGGCACCGGCCCCGAGGCCGGGCGCCACCAGCGCCTGCGCGACCTGGCCCTGAAGCAGGAGACCGAATCGAAGGCCGGCCTGGCCAGCCAGGCGACCGAAGCCGACACCTTCAAGGAAGGCGATGGGCTCGTCAAGGCGGGCTCGGCCTACGTCTCGATGGGCGAGATCGACAAAGGCATCGACCTGATCCAGAAAGGCATCGCCAAGGGTGGCCTGAAGCACCCCGAGGACGCCAAGCTGCGCCTGGGCCTTGCGCAGTTGCAGTCGCCCAAGTCCAAGTCCGCCGGCGTGCAGACCCTGCGTTCGATCAAGGGCGGTGACGGCGCGGCCGAGATCGGCCGCTTGTGGATCGCCCTGGGCGCCTCCTGAGCGGTCCTTGGTACCGGGCCCGAAGGCTTGCCGTCGATGAGCCCCGCTGAGCCCGCGGCGGGGCTGCCGGCCTACGCCGCGGCCCTGGGCCATGGCGTCTATGCGATCGACACGGGTTTCGAGCGCGACCACTTCGACGCTGCCTACCTGATGGTGGAAGATAGCCGCGCTGCCTTCATCGACACCGGCACCAATTTCTCGGTGCCGCGGCTGCTGGGTACGTTGGCCGCCCTGGGGCTGGACCCCCAGGCAGTGGACTGGGTGATCCCCACGCATGTGCACCTGGATCATGCCGGGGGTGCGGGCCTCCTGATGAGCCACCTGCCGCGGGCCCGGATGCTCGTCCACCCGCGCGGCGCGCGGCACATGATCGACCCGACGCTGCTGTGGCAGGGCGCCACCGCGGTGTACGGCGCCCAGGCCATGGCGCTCACCTACGGCTCGCTGGTGCCGGTGCCCGCAGATCGCGTGGTGGCCTCGGCCGACGGCATGACTGTCGAGCTCAGCGGCCGCCCGCTGCGGATCGCCGACACGCCCGGGCACGCCCGCCACCACCATTGCGTGTGGGATGCCGCCTCACGCGGCTGGTTCACCGGTGACACCTTCGGCCTGAGCTACCGCGAATTCGACACCCCGCGTGGCGCCTGGATCATGCCCAGCGCCACGCCCGTGCAGTTCGAGCCCGACGCCCTGAAGGCATCCATCACCCGGCTTCTGCAGGCCGATCCGGCCTGCATGTACCTCACGCACTACAGCCGTGTCGACCAGATTCCGCGGCTGGGCGCCCACCTGCTCGGTTTGCTGGCCGGACTGGTGGCACTCGGCCGTGCCCAGGCGGCCACGCCGGGCCGTCACGCCGCGCTCGTGGAGGGGCAACTCGACCTCTTCAGTCGCAGCCTGGCCGAGCACGGCTGCACCCAGGGCCGCGACGAGATCGCCCGGCTGCTGGCCATCGACCTGGAGCTCAACGCCCAGGGCATGGCCATCTGGCTGGACCGCACCTAGCACCGCTTCGGCCCGGCGCGAAGACGCGACCGTGGGCAAGCTGGGCGACGAAGCCCCCGCTGATCAACCGATCGAAACAGCGAGGCCTCTCTACAGTGGAAAGGGCTGCTTGCACGCTGGCGACGGCTCCCGCATTCGCCCGGCATCGTGCCATCGGCGACTGGCCCCACTGTCCAAAGGACGCTCATGCGCATCAACCACCCCGTCACCGGCACCGAATTCCCGTTCCCGCCTGGCGAGACGCTGGTGTCCACCACGGACCTGAAGGGCCGGATCCTGTACTGCAACCCGGCCTTCATCGCGGTCAGCGGCTTCACCAAGGAAGAGTTGCTGGGGCAACCCCACAACCTCATCCGCCACCCCGACATGCCCGAGGAAGCCTTCCGGGACATGTGGGAGACGATCGCCAGCGGCCAACCCTGGTCGGCCCCGGTCAAGAACCGGCGCAAGGACGGCAGCCACTATTGGGTGATGGCCAACGTCACCCCGCTCATGCAGGGCGATGCGCCCGGGGGCTACATGTCGGTTCGCACCGAGCCTTCCCGAGAAGAGGTGCGTGCCGCCGAGGCCCTGTACCAGACCATGCGCGGGGAGAAGGCGGCCGGGCATCGCATCCACCGCTTGCAGGGCGCTGCCCTTCGCATCGACACCCTCGGCGGGCGCGTCGCGCAATGGCTGCGCATCGGCTTGCGGGGGCGCATTGCCGCGGCCACGGGCCTGCTCGCAGCGGCCGCGGCGGGCGGGGCTGCACTGTACTTCGGCGCCACCGCCAGCCCGGCGCTGGCAGCCGCCGCGTCGGCCGGCGCCGTCGGCGCATCGGTGGGCCAGTGGCTGATCGCGGGGATGGCCGAAGGTCCTTTGGTGCGTCTGCTGACGGCGGCCAACCGCATGGCGGCGGGCGACCTCACCCAGCGCATCCAGGCCGAAGGCGAGGACGCCTCGGGCCGCCTGGGCAGGGCCCTGGCCCAACTCAACGTCAACCTGCAGTCCATCGTGCGCGATGCGCGCAACGAGGTGGTGCACATGAAGCACGCGACCAGCGAGATCGCGGCAGGCAACCAGGATCTCTCGGCCCGCACCGAATCCCAGGCAGCGAGCCTGCAGGAGACGGCTTCGTCGATGGAAGAGATCACCAGCACCGTGCGCAAGAGCGCCGATTCGGCCCAGCAGGCGGCCGGCCTGGCAGAGCGCGCCAGCGAGGTCACGCAGCAGGGCAGCCAGGCCATGGGCGAGGTGGCGCGCACGATGCAGGTCATCAGCGATTCATCGCACCGCATCGCCGAGATCATCGGCGTGATCGACGGCATCGCCTTCCAGACCAACATCCTGGCCTTGAACGCGGCCGTGGAAGCGGCCCGGGCTGGCGAACAGGGCCGCGGCTTTGCGGTCGTGGCCTCGGAAGTGCGGGCCCTGGCCCAGCGCACCACCGGCGCGGCGCGCGAGATCAAGCAGCTCATCCAGGAGTCCAACGAAAAGGTCGACGCCGGGAACAAGCTGACCGACGAGGCCCAGCGCACCATGGAAGGCGCGCTGGCCAGCGTGCGCGAGGTGACGCAGGTCATCGGCGAGATCAGCAACGGTGCGCGCGAGCAGCTCAGCGGCATCTCGCAGGTCAACGAGGCGGTCTCGCAGATGGACGCCATCACCCAGCAGAACGCCGCGATGGTCGAGCAGATGGCGGCCTCGGCCGTGCAACTGGAGTCGCAGGCCGGTACGGTGGCCGAGGCCGTTCAGGTGTTCCGGGTTGAACGGGGCGCCCCGGCCGCATCAGGCGGCGCGGTGGCGCTTCGCAGGGCCGGCAAGCAGGCCGGCCAGGCGCGCGCCGCCGACATCGCGGCCTGAAGGGCCGGGCCAGGGCCACGGCCCGGCCAGCAGCGCGCCAAAGGCTAGACTGGCTGCTCGATCCAGCGACCGGGGGGCCCCATGACGAGCCAGGTTCACTTTGCCCTCCAGGGCCGCGTGGTGGTGATCACCGGCGCCGCCCAGGGCATCGGCGCGGCCTGCGCCCGCCGCCTGGTGCAGGACGGCGCGCAGGTGGCCTTGTGGGACGTGGCCGACGGAGAGGGCATCGCCCTCGCCTACGACCTGGCGATGGGCGGCCAGGGCGCGCTCTTCTGCCACTGCAACGTCTCCAGCAAGGCCGATGTCGATGCCGCCCTGGCTGCCACGCTGGCCCACTTCGGGCACGTCGACGGGCTGGTGAACAACGCCGGGATCTTCAAGGCCGCGCCCTTCCTGGACATCACCGAATCCGACTGGGATGCCGTACTGGACATCAACCTGAAGGGCTCTTTCCTGGTGGGCCAGGCGGTGGCGCGCGCGATGGTGGAACGCAATGCCTTGCCCCGGCGCGGCGCCATCGTCAACATGAGCTCGGTCAACGGCACGCTGGCCATTCCCACGATCGCCAGCTACAACGCCAGCAAGGGCGCGGTCAACCAGCTGACGCGGGTGATGGCCCTGTCGCTGGCCGAGCAGGGTGTGCGGGTGAATGCCGTGGCGCCCGGCACCATCGCCACCGAGCTGGCACAGCAAGCCGTGCTGACCAGCGACGAGGCCCGCGTCCGCATCATGAGCCGCACGCCGATGAAGCGGCTGGGCGACCCTGGCGAGATCGCCGACGTGGTGGCCTACCTGCTCAGCGATGCCGCCAGCTACGTCACGGGCGAGATCGTGGTGGCCGACGGCGGCCGCATGACCTTGAACTACACCGTCTGAGCCTTGCCGGGCAGCGTCGGCGCGGGAGCACTGGGCTCGCGGATGGGCAGGTGTGCCAACGCGGCGCCCACGGCCAGCAGGATGTCGGCGACCCACATCCAGTCGTAGTTGCCGAAGGTCTCGAAGGCCTTGCCGCCCAACCAGGCGCCCAGGAAGCCGCCCACCTGATGCGACACCATCACCAGGCCGAACAGGGTGGCCATGTGGGCGGGGCCGAAGAAGCGCGCCACCAGCCCCGCCGTGGGCGGCACCGTGGACAGGAAGGTCAACCCCATCGCGGCGGCAAAACCCAGCATCACGGGGGTGGTCTTGGGGGCCAGCATGAACGCCAGCACGGCCACCGCACGCGCCGCATACACGGCTGAGAGCAGCGACTTCATCCGCAGCCGGCCGCCCCGCCAGCCCATCAAGGCGCCCATGCCCAGGCTGCCCACGATGTTGAAGAGGCCCAGCATGGCCAGCGACCAGCCCCCCACCTGGATCGGCAAGCCGCAGGAGGCCACCACGCCGGGCAGGTGCGTGGCCAGGAAGGCCACATGGAAACCGCACACCGAGAAGCCCAGCGCCAGCCAGCGGAAGCTCGGGTCGGCCAGGGCGGCACCCACGGCCTGCCGGGTGGTCTGCCGTGGTCCGGCGCCTGTGCCGGCCACGCCGGCCGCCTTGGCGGGGCCGCGCAACGCCCAGGCCGCCGGCAGCGCAAGCAGCGTCAGCAGACCCAGGGTCTGCACCGCCGCCACCCAGCCCGCTGCCGCGGTGATGGCGCTGGCCAGCGGCGCGAAGATGAACTGGCCCATCGAGCCCCCCGCGTTGACCACGCTGGTGGCCAGGGCGCGGCGCGACGGGTCCACCAGCCGCGTGGTGGCGGCCATCAGCACCGAGGGCCCGGCCATGCCCGCACCGCCCGCGGCCAGCACGCCGATGGCCAGGATCAGGCCCGCGGTGCCGCTCATCATCGGGATGAGCAGCGTGCCCACGGCGACCAGGCAGACCCCGACCAGCAGCACCCGGCCCGGGCCGTACTTGTCGGCCACGATGCCGGCCAGCGGCTGCGTCAGCCCCCACCACAGCTGCCCGAAGGCGAAGGCCAGGCTCACGCTGGCCAACCCCAGGCCGGTCTGCGTGTTGATGCTGCCCACGAACAGCCCCATGGACTGGCGGGCCCCCATGGTCAAGGCAAAGGTGCCGGCCGCCGCCAGCAGCACGAGCAGCAGGGGCCGGTGATCGGCGGGGCGGGCGGGCGCTTCAGGCATCGTCGTCTCCAGTCTGATCGGCCAACGCGGCCATGCACTCGTCCAGCAGGGCATGGAGCTGGGCCACGCGCTCGGGGTCGAGCTTGTGGTTGAGCGCGAGCTGCGCCCGTTTCCAGGCCTTCTGGGCCTCCTGCCGGAGCGCCGACCCGGCAGGCGTGGCCTGCACGCTGCGACTGCGGGCGTCGCTGCCGGTGTGCAATTCGACCAGGCCCTTGTCCAGCAGAGGCTGCAGGTTGCGGCTGAGGGTGGAAGCATCCAGCCGCATGGCCGTGGCCAGGTCACCCAGCCGCAGCGGGCCCATCTTGACCACCCCCGTCAGCAGCGAGTACTGCGTGCCGCGCATCCCGGTGGGCGCCAGGAAACCTTCGTAGTGGCGCGCGACCAGGCGACTGGCCTGCTTGAGCTTGAGGTTGGTGCAGCCTTGGGGGCGCCGCTGGGCATCTGACATGGTCTCTTCGACTCAGGCTAAACTATTTGTATATGCAAGTTTAGCGGAGTTTGCAAACCCATGGAATCCCAACTCGACGCGTGGTTGGCCGCTGAAGCGGCCCAGAACGCCCGATTCAACGGCGGCGCAGGCGTGGGCGTGGCCTCGTCCGAGGCCATTGCCCAGATGGACGGCCTGGCCCAGATGCAGGCCATGATGCGCGGTGAATTGCCAGCGCCGCCGATTGCCAAGACACTGGACTTCCTGGTGGTGGAGGTGGAGCACGGCCGCGCCGTGTTCCAGGGCACGCCCGGGGTGGCGCACCTCAACCCGCTGGGCACCGTGCACGGCGGCTGGTTTGCCACCCTGCTGGACTCGGCGCTGGGCTGCTGCATCCATGCCGCCCTGCCCCGCGGCAAGGGCTACACCACGCTGGAGCTCAAGGTCAACATGATCCGCGCCCTGACACCCAAGGTGCCACGCGTGCGCGCCATCGGCCAGGTCATCCATCTGGGCGGCCAGACCGCCACGGCCGACGCCCGGCTGGTGGGACCCGACGGCAAGCTGTACGCGCATGCCTCCACCACCTGCCTGGTCTTCGACCTGCGGCCGCGGGAGTCGGTGCAAGCCACGGCACAATCCTCAGGATGAAATACCTGCACACGATGGTCCGCGTGACCGACATCGAGGCCTCGCTGCGTTTCTACCGCGATGCCCTGGGCCTGGAGGTCTTGTCACGGCGAGACAACGAAGCCGGCCAGTTCACGCTGGTCTTCCTGGCCGCCCCGGGTGACCGCACGGCCCAGGTGGAGCTCACCTACAACTGGCCGAAGAACGGCGCGGCCGAGACCTACACGGGTGGCCGAAATTTCGGCCACCTGGCGTACGCCGTGGATGACATCTACGCCACCTGCCAGCGCCTGATGGACCACGGCGTGGTGATCAGCCGCCCTCCCCGCGACGGGCGCATGGCTTTCGTGCGCTCGCCCGACCAGGTCTCGGTGGAACTGCTGCAGGCCGGGCAGGCCTTGGCACCGGCCGAACCCTGGGTGTCGATGCCCAACGTGGGCGCCTGGTAAGGCAGCGGCGCTGCCGCCCGGCGACAGCGCGTCAGCCGGGCTGGCGCAAGGCGGCCGTGGCCTTGGCCAGGGCGGTGATGCGGGCCCAGTCGCCCGCAGCCACGGCATCGGCCGGCGTCAGCCAGGAGCCGCCGCACACCTTCACGTTGGGCAGGGCCAGGAACTGCGCGGCGTTCTCGGGCGACACCCCGCCCGTGGGGCAGAAGGCGACGTCCGGGAACGGGCCGCCCAGCGCCTTGAGCATGGGAATGCCGCCGGCCTGCACCGCCGGAAAGAACTTCAGGAAGTCGATGCCGTCGGCCTGCGCGGCCATGACCTCGCTGGCCGTGGCCACGCCGGGCAGCAACGGCAAGCCCAGTTCTCGGCAGGCTGCCCCCACCGCGGCGGTATAGCCGGGGCTCACGCCGAACACCGCCCCGGCGGCATGCGAAGCCCGGGCATCGGCCGCGCTGCGGATGGTGCCGGCGCCGACGATGGCGCCCGGCACGCTGCGCGCGATGGCCTCGATGCAGGCCAGGCCCACCGGTGTGCGCAGGGTCACTTCCAGCACCCGCACACCCCCGTCCACCAGGGCCTGCGCCAGCGGCACCGCGTCGGCCAGGCGGTGAATCACGATGACCGGGATCACCGGGCCGTGGGTGGCCAGTTCGAGCGTGTTCAACATGGGGTCACATCCAGGTGATGGCGCCCTCTTCGGCGCTCTTGACGTTGCGGCGCATGCCGGCAAAGAGTTCGCGGCCCAGGTCGTGGCCGTTGGTTTCGGCCTGCTCCGGGTCCAGCACGGCCGGGGTGCGGGCCGCCCATTCATCGGCGGGCACCAGCGCCTGCAAGGTGCCGGCCACGGCATCCAGGCGGATGAGGTCGCCGTCCTGTACCTTGCCCAGCGGACCGCCGGCCAGGGCCTCGGGGCTCACATGGATCGCTGCGGGCACCTTGCCGCTGGCGCCGCTCATGCGGCCATCGGTGACCAGCGCCACGCGGAAGCCCTTGCCCTGCAGCACGGCCAGCGGCGGCGTGAGCTTGTGCAACTCGGGCATGCCGCAGGCCTGCGGGCCCTGGAAGCGCACGACCACGATCACGTCGCGGTCGAGCTCGCCCGCCTTGAAAGCGCTCTGAAGGGCCTCCTGGTTGGTGAAGACCCGGGCCGGGGCTTCGATCACGTGGCGGTCGTCGGGCACCGAGGATGTCTTGATGACCGCCCGGCCCAGGTTGCCCGTGAGCAGCGCCAGCCCGCCATGGCCGCTGAAGGGGGCTGCCGCCGGGCGCACGATGCCGTCGTCGCCGCTCTGCCCGGGCACCTCGTGCCAGCGCAGCGGCGTGGTGGAATCGGTGTCCCCCTGCACCGGCACCTTGGCGTACTCACGCAGGCCGCCATCGACCACCGTGGCCACGTCGGCGTGCATCCAGCCGCCGTCGATCAGCTCGCGGATGACATAGCCCGGGCCGCCAGCGGCCTGGAACTGGTTCACGTCGGCGCTGCCGTTGGGGTACACGCGGGCGAGCAGCGGCGTGGCGTGCGACAGGTCCGAGAAGTCGCTCCAGTCGATCAGGATGCCGGCCGAGCGCGCCACGGCCACCCAGTGGATGAGGTGGTTGGTGCTGCCGCCGGTGGCCAGCAGGGCGAGCATGGCGTTGACGATCACGCGCTCGTCCACCAGCCGGCCGATGGGCACGAAGCGCCGCCCCTTGGTCAGCGACAGCACGGTGCGGACGGCCTCGCGCGTGAGGGCCTCGCGCAGTTCGGCGTGGGGGTGCACGAAAGCCGCGCCGGGCACGTGCAGCCCCATGGCCTCGAGCAGCATCTGGTTGCTGTTGGCCGTGCCGTAGAAGGTGCACGTGCCTGCCCCGTGGTAAGCCGCCGACTCGGCCTGCAGCAGTTCGGCCCGGCCGACCTGGCCCTGGGCGTACTGCTCGCGGACCTTGCTCTTGGCGTTGTTGGACAGGCCCGAGCTCATGGGCCCCGCCGGCACGAAGACGCAGGGCAGATGGCCGAAGTGCAGCGCGCCGATCAGCAACCCGGGCACGATCTTGTCGCACACGCCCAGCAGCAGCGCGGCGTCGAACACATCGTGCGTCAGGCCGACAGCCGTGGACATGGCGATGGTGTCGCGCGAGAACAGGCTGAGCTCCATGCCCGGCAGGCCCTGGGTCACGCCATCGCACATGGCGGGCACGCCGCCGGCCACCTGGGCCGTGGCGCCGCAGCGGTGGGCCTCGTCGCGGATCAGCGCCGGAAACTGCTCGTACGGCTGGTGTGCCGACAGCATGTCGTTGTAGGCGCTGACGATGCCGATGTGCGGCGCCTTCTCGCCGACGATGCGGAACTTGTCCCCCGCGGGCATGGCGGCGAAGGCATGCGCCACGTTGGCGCAGCCCATGCGGTCGGCCCCGGGCGCGCGGTTGACCAGGCGGTCGATGCGCGCAAGGTAGGCGCGCCGTGTCGCCGCGCTTCGCTCGCGGATGCGTTGGGTGACCTCGAGAACTGCAGGCTTCATGGCTGACCTTGTAACCGACCCGACCATTATTGGGTTACCGGGTTACAGCGTCAAATCAAGATGCGGGCAGCGGTGCGCGGCAGGGCACGAGGCTGGGCGCCGGATCCACGAGGACTGGCGGCATGACTACGCTGCCAGCGGCCCCTGCCGCAGTGCGGCCATCACGTGGCAGCCACTGCCGGCCACGACGAACAGGTGCCAGACGAAGTGGGCGTAGCGCACGCGGTGGTCGAAATAGAAGACCACGGCGCCCAGCGTGTAGGCCAGGCCACCGGCCACCAGCCAGGCCAGGCCCTCGGGAGCCATGTGCTGCACCAGCGGCACGGCCGCAACCACCGCCACCCAGCCCATCGCCAGGTACAGGCCCGTGGACCACAACGGGTGCTTCAGCAGGTTCAGCAGCTTGGCCACCACGCCCAGTGTGGCCGCAACCCAGACCACGCCGAACATCGCCCAGCCCCAGGCGCCATACAGCACGCCCAGCATGAAGGGCATGTAGCTGCCGGCGATGAACAGGTAGATGGCGGCGTGGTCCAGCCGGTTCATGCAGGCTTTGAAGGGCCCTGGACGGGCCGCGTGGTAGAGCGTGGAGGTGAGGTACAGCACGATGGCCGTGGCGCCGAACAGGCTGGCGCCGACGACGCCGGAGGCGCCGCCGGCCGCCAGGACCAGGAAGGGCAGCGCAGCGATGGCTCCCGCCAGCCCGGCGAAATGGCTCAGTGCGTTGGCAATCTCTTCGGCCCGGGTCTGTGCGCGGCCGTAGGTCGTCGAGGGACTCATGGGCGGATCTTGTCGAGTCGGCGGCTCAGGGTTTGGCGCGCGCTCCTTTCCAATCGCGGAAGACGTCCAGGTCCAGCCCGTCGGGGTAGTTCAGGAAGCCCGGCAGGTGGCCCTTCTGGCCCTTCACGCCGTACTGCCAGATGACCGCCTGGGTCTGGCGGTCGACGACGATCACCCGGTCGTTCAGGTCGTCGACGATCAGCACGTCGTGTGTATCGGGCAGTTCGCGCGCCAGCGAAGGGTGGTCCAGCCCCTGCTCGCCGGTGGGTGCGTACTCCCAGGTCGGCTTGCCCGTGGCCGGGTCGAAGATCACCACGCGGCCGGGCTTGCTGAAGTCGGCCACGATGACCTGCTTGCCGTCCACCGTGGGAAAGGCGTCCGACGGGTAGCGGATCTTGGGCGCACGCACGCTCCAAAGCACTTTGCCCTCGCGCGTGATGCGCGAGATCCAGGCCTCGGTGATCTCGCTGACGAGGATGTCGCCGCCCTCCATCGGGGTGGCGCCGTTGGGGTGTGCGAGCGTTGTCGGCGGCGCGTGCCTGCACTGGCCCGGCTGGCCCCACTGAGTCTCGATCTTGTTCGTCTGCGGGTCGATGATCAGCACACGGCAGGTGCGGATGTCGGCGGTGAGGAAGCGGCCGTCGGCCAGCAGGTGTGCGTCGTCGGGGTAGTTCAGCAGCGTGCCCCGGTGGCCACGCGTGTCGGGCACGCCGTAGGTCCAGGAAACCGCACGCTGCTCGTAGTCGACGATGTGCACGTCGAAGTTGTCCTCCTCGCTGACGGCCAGCTGCTTGCCGTCGGCAGAGAAATTCACGTCTTCGTTGCCGCGGTAGAACTTCAGGTTGGGCGATGGGAACTCCCAGACGACGCGCTTGTCCGGCGTCACCTCGATCAGCCGGTTGTTGCGCCGGTCGGCGATGACGATCGGATAGGGCAACGGCTTGCCCCACGAGGCCACCGGGATCTTGCGGTCGCCGGTCACGGGCGGCGGCTTGGGCAGCACCACGCCGCTCGAGACGATGCCGGCGCCCGTCATCTCGGGCGTTACTGTCACGGGCACGCCGGGGCCCTTGTCGGCTCTGGCTGCCGCGAACGCGAGCTCGGCTCCGGTGGTGATCAAGGCAACGAGCAGCAGCCGTTGCAGCGCAGGGCTTCGTGGAAACATGGTTACTTCCTGGTGATTCACGGGCTTTCGGACACGGTGCGCCCGTTCAAGGGCTGCACGGTCCTCGCGTTGTGCGGAAACAGGGTCTGCAACTGCGCCCACTGTCTGGCCGACAGCGTGGGCTGCTGCTTGAGGACGAGCCAGCGCACACCCTCGGTGCAAGGCGGCGCGGTAAGGGAGCCGTCGTAGACGTAGTAGCCCGCGCCGGCAGGCAACCACGCCAGGGGGTCGATGTCGACGGCCGGCCTGGGCGCCGAGCCGCGCGCCGGCAGCTGCGGCAGCAGGGTGGCCAGGCCGGCATGCTCAGCGCCGATGCGGAACAGCACCACCACGGCCACGAGACCGCCGGCGCTGCTCTTGTGCAGCGCGTGCAGCGCCAGCGGGAATTCCTCGCCGTGCAGGCGGTCGCCGCCGGGGATGTGAAAGTGGAACTGCTGCAGATCCAGCCGCTCGCGCCCGAGCGCGAGCACCTGGCCGCGCGCGAAGCGCAGGCGGACGGTGTGGCCATCGTTGTCGACGCGCACGGCCGTCGGGTGCATGGCCGGACGCAGTGGCGGCAGGGCCAGGCGCCGTGTCGTGCCGATGTCGATCGGCGACTGGCGCCGCCCGGTGCTGCACAGGTCGGCCGCAGCCCGCCCCGGTGCCACGGCCGCAGCGGTCAGGCCCAGGACGATCAATCGGCGGCGCATGGCCTCATTCCCGGCGCAGGGTGAAAACGGCCATGCGCGACCGCGCATGGGCCAGCACATCGGACCCGGGATAGGCCTCCTGCACAAGCGCCAGGCCATGGGGCCCGGCGGGCCGCGCAATCTGCAGGGCCCAGCGCTGCGTGCCCGTGGCGGCCAAGCTGTCGGCCACGGCGGATAGCGATTCGGCGTCCAGCAATTCGGGATGCGCCGTGGTGCGGCACTCGAAGTCGATACCCGAGCGCTGCAGCAGCGCGAGGCTGGTGCGCACGGGCTCGACGCTGCCGGCGCGGCTGGTGATGCGGTCGTGCAGCGCGTCGTCGTCCAGCGGCGCCTTCACGTCCAGGCCCACCCAGTCCAGGTGCGGCAGCAACGCCTGCAGCCGTGAGGGGACCATGCCCGCAGTGTGCAGGCCGACGGCGAAGCCTGCGGACTTGACCTCGGCCGCAGCAGCGACGATGGCCGGGTCGAGCGTGGGCTCGCCGCCGCTGAAGACGATGCCGTCGATCAGCCCATGCCGCCGCTGCAACCAGGCGCGCAACTCGGGCCAGGACGGCCCCGCAGCAGCCGACGCCTCGCGCGACTGCAGGTGCGGGTTGTGGCAATACGCGCAGCGCCAGGGGCAGCCCTGCACGAAGAGCACGGCCGCCAGCCGCCCGGGCCAGTCGATACTGGAAAAGGGCACGAAGCCGCCAACGCGCAGAGCATCCGCAGACGCTTTCACGGCAGGATTCAGCCGACGAGCGTCGGGTCCAGACGGAACTGCTTGCGTTCGGCGAACTCGCCCTGCTTGCCGATGTTGAAGGACGCCACCGGGCGGTGGTAGCCCATCACACGCGTCCAGACCTCGCAGCGCTGGCGTTCGTCGTCATGCAGCGTGATGGCTTCGGGCTGCATGCGGGCGGGTTCGAGCAGATCGGTTGTCGTCATGGGTCCTCCTTGGAACGTCAGGCGGGCTGCCGGGCGCGTTTGGCCGCCAGGCGTTCGGCGTCGCACTTGGGGCAGAAGTCGTGGCGCCCGCCCAGATAGCCGTGCGTGGGGCAGATGGAAAAGGTGGGCGTCACCGTCAGGTAGGGCAGGCGAAAGCGTGTGAGCGCGCGCTTGACCAGTTCGCGGCATGCGGCGGCGCTGGGCAGAGGCTCGTTCATGTACAGGTGCAGCACAGTGCCGCCGGTGTACTTGCGCTGCAACTCGTCCTGGCGCTCCAACGCCTCGAAGGGGTCGTCGGTGAAACCCACCGGCAGCTGCGAGCTGTTGGTGTAGTACGGCCGCTGTTCGGTGCCCGCTTGCAGGATGTCGGTGAAGCGCCTCCTGTCTTCCTTCGCGAAGCGGTAGGTCGTGCCTTCGGCCGGCGTCGCTTCCAGGTTGTAGAGATGGCCGGTCTCTTCCTGGAAGGTCACCATGCGCTCACGGACGTGGTCGAGCAGGCGCACGGCCATGGCGTGGCCTTCGGGGTGCGTGATGTCCCAGGCGCCGCCGCTGAAGTTGCGCAGCATCTCGTTGATGCCGTTCACGCCCAGCGTGCTGAAGTGGTTGCGCAGCGTGCCCAGATAGCGCTTGGTGTAGGGGAACAGGCCCTGGTCGATGAGGCGCTGGATCACCTTGCGCTTGATCTCCAGCGTCTGCTTGCCCAACTCCAGCAGCACATCCAGCCGTTGCATGAGCGCCGGCTCGTCACCGCGATGCTGGTAGCCCAGGCGCGCGCAGTTGACCGTCACCACGCCCACCGAGCCGGTCTGTTCGGCCGAGCCGAAGAGCCCATTGCCGCGCTTGAGCAGCTCGCGCAGATCCAGCTGCAAGCGACAGCACATGCTGCGCACCATGTGCGGCTCGAGGTCGGAGTTGACGAAGTTCTGGAAGTAGGGAAGCCCGTAGCGCGCCGTCATCTCGAACAGGCGCTCGGCGTTCGGGCTCGTCCAGTCGAATGCCTTCGTGATGTTGTAGGTCGGGATGGGGAAAGTAAAGGCGCGACCCTTGGCGTCGCCCTTGGACATGACTTCGATGTAGGCCCGATTGATGAGATCCATCTCGGCCTGCAGGTCGCCATAGCAGAACGTCATCTCTTGCCCGCCGATCACCGGCACCTGCTCGCGCAGGTCCTCGGGGCAGACCCAGTCGAAGGTCAGGTTGGTGAAGGGCGTCTGCGTGCCCCAGCGCGACGGCACGTTCAGGTTGTAGATGAGTTCCTGGATGCATTGGCGCACCTGCTCGTAGCCCATGACGTCCTTGCGCACGAAAGGGGCGAGATAGGTATCGAAGGAGCTGAAGGCCTGGGCGCCGGCCCATTCGTTCTGCAGCGTGCCCAGGAAGTTGACGATCTGGCCGACAGCGCTGGACAGGTGCCTCGGTGGGCCGGCCTCGATCTTGCCGGGGATGCCATTGAGGCCTTCGTGCAGCAGCGTGCGCAGGCTCCAGCCGGCACAGTAGCCGCTCAGCATGTCGAGGTCGTGGATGTGGATGTCGGCCTGGCGGTGGGCCTGCGCGGCCTCTGGCGTGTAGACGTGGTCCAGCCAGTAGTTGGCCACCACCTTGCCTGACACGTTGAGGATCAATCCGCCCAGCGAGTAGCCCTGATTGGCGTTGGCGTTGACGCGCCAGTCGCGCCGCTGCAGGTACTCCGTCATCGATGCTTCCACGTCGACCAGCGTGCGCCTTGCATCGCGCAGCTTTCGGTGCTGCTCGCGGTAGACGGTGTAGGCACGCAGGGTGCGGCGCCAGCCGGCGTCGAAGAGGGCAGCCTCCACGGCGTCCTGCACCTGCTCGACCGCCGGCGTGATGGCGCCCAGTGCTTCCAGGCTGGGCAGCACCCGTTCGCGTGTCAGGTTCCCGGCTTCGGCGAGGCCGAATTCGCCCGTGGCCGTGCCCGCCCGGGCCAGCGCACTGACGATCTTGCCGGCATCGAACGGACGCACCCCGCCGTCGCGCTTGATGAGGTGGGAAGGTGGCGTGGCCTGTGTGCGAGCTGCGTTCATCGTGCCTGCGTCGTTGACTACTAGATGTAGTGTGTGCGGTGAAGGCTAGACACTACCGCTAGTGTTAGCAAGGCAAAAGCGCCGTCAGCGGCGTCGGACTTTGACCTGGATCAGCAAAGTGCCGTTCGGCGAGGCGCCCTGGCTCCCGGCGTTCGCTGCCGGTTGCGTCGCGGCAGCCCGGACTCGGAACCAGGCGACATACAGCGCCGGCACGAAGGCCAGGGTCAGCACGGTGCCGCAGGCGTCGGCACGACAGGGCGCGAGCGCCGTACCGTGGCCTCCACCACCGCCGTGAGAGGCGGCCCATCGGTGGCGATGTCGATGTCGATCGGGTCGACCAGGATCACGGCGTTGCGCATGATCATTCGGCTGAGCGCGATCACGCCCAGCAGCGCCACGAACATCGGCGGGAAGACGGCAAAGAGCGCCGTGTTGGACTTCCGGGTCTCCTCGAACGCACCACCAATCTCGATGCGATAGCCCGGCGGCAGCATGGCCACGATCGGCCGCAAACCGGACCAGGTCGTCGAAGTGGCGGCACGGCCTTGCACACCATCCAGCACGTCGGCGCGCAAGGTCACGTCGATCAGGTCTTCACCCCGGCGGATCTGCGTCACGGGCGCACCGGACAGGACGGTCTGCGTCATCGCAGCGACATCGGCGCTGGTGATGCCCAGCGCCACCCGGCCACTCGGCCGCCCGAGGTGAGCCAGGCACCCTGCTGGCGGCAGGTAGTCCATTCGGCTCACACCTGGGGGGCCACCCGCGTTCAAGCGTCATTGCCGGTCCTTAACGTGCAACGCTGACACCCGCTCAGCGCTGCGGCGTCGAACCCGGCTCTCGCTCTCCGAGGACGACCGGTGCGAAGGCGTCTGGGCGTCGGAGACGGGCTGCGCCATGAACGCCGGGACCCCTTGCATGACCCTTATCCACGCTCGCTCGCGCCTAGCGCCCTGCTTGCTCGCCATCGTTGCCAGCACCGCCTTGCCTTCGGTGGCGCATGCCTGGTGGAATGCCGACTTCGGCGAGCGGACCAAAGTTACCCTGAACACCGGTTCGGCTGGCATCACCACTGCCGAAGCGCTGAGCGGCATGGCCGTGCCGGTGCGTCTGCATTCGGGCAACTTCGATTTCGTCGCCGCAAAGCCCGACGGGACGGACCTGCGCGTGGTGGCGGGTGACGACAAGACACCGCTCAAGTTCTGGCTCGAGCGCTACGACAGCGCCAACGAACTGGCGGTGCTGTGGGTGCTGGTGCCCACCGTCGCCCCCGGCAGCGACAAGAACGTGGTCTACGTCTATGCCGGCAACGACAAGGCGCCGGCCGAGACCAGCGCCCCGGTGGTGGACAGCGCCACGGTGGCCACCTTTCGCTTCAGCGATACCAAGGGCGGGATCGCCGACGTGAGCGGAGCGATCGCGTCCACAGCCCCGGCGACCATCGACGCCAACGGCCTGATCGGTGGCAGTGCCCGCCTCGACGGCACGCAGTCCATCGAACTGCCAGCGGGCGCGCAGGTGCGCACGGCCGGCGGTGGGCCTTATAGCGTTTCGTTCTGGGTCAAGCCTGCCGTGGTGGGCGGCGCGCCATTCGCACAGGGGCCGTTGTCGGTCGGACTCGAACGCGGCAAGGTCATTGTCCGGATCGGCAAGTTGCAACTCGAAGGGGGCGAACTGCCACCTTCGGCCTGGGCCCATATCGGAGTGACGGTCGGCAACGGAAAAGTCGTGCTCTATGTCAACGGTGCCCAGGCGGGGCAGACCGACCTGCCCGCTGCCAGCCCGGCCATCGAAGGCCCCATCCGCCTGGGCCAGGGCTACAGCGGGCTGCTGGATGAACTCGAGATCGCCACCGTGGTGCGCAGCGCCGAATGGATGAAGTTCACCCGGGCTTCGCAGGGGGCCGACGCCAAGTTGGTGGCCAGCCAGTTGCAGCGCTCGGGCGATGCGGCCGAAGGCGAAGGCGGCGGCGCGGGCTACATCGGTGTGCTGGCCAGGAGCCTGACATTGGACGCCAAGGTGGTGATCGGCATCCTGGCAGTCATGCTCGTCATCGCCATCTGGGTGATGGTCACCAAGACCTTGCTGGTCTTGCGAACGGACAAGGGCAACCGCGGCTTCCTGGCAGCCTTTCGCGACGCCAGCGACGTGATGGCAGCAGGCGGCGAAGCCCAGCACGCCGGCTCGTCGCTGGCCCGGCTGTACGAGACCGGGCTGAAGCAATTGCAAAAGCGACGCGTGGGCCAGGTGGGGGCCAAGGCCATGTCCAGCGCGGCGCTCGATGCGGTCAAGGCGTCGATCGACGCCGACCTCGTTCGCGAGAGCCAGAGGCTCAATTCCGCGATGGTGCTGCTGACGATCGCAATCTCGGGCGGGCCCTTCCTGGGACTGCTGGGCACGGTGGTCGGGGTGATGATCACCTTTGCCGCCATCGCCGCCGCGGGCGACGTGAACGTCAACGCCATTGCGCCGGGCATCGCGGCGGCGTTGCTCGCCACCGTGGCCGGCCTGGGCGTGGCCATCCCGGCCTTGTTCGGCTACAACTGGCTGGCCTCGAAGATCAAGAACATCTCGGCCGACATGCAGATCTTCGTGGACGAGTTCGTCACGCGGGTCGCCGAGACCTACGGCGAGCCTTGACATGAGCGCCGACGTCAAGGCTGACAACCAGCCCTACGACGACATCAACATCACGCCGATGCTGGATCTGGCCTACGTGCTGCTGGTGACCTTCATCATCCTCACCACGGCGTCGGTGCAAGGGGTACGCGTCAATTCGCCCGAGACGCACACGATCAGCAACCTGGCGCGGCCGCAGACGCGTGCGGTGACCATCACTTCAGACGGTGCGATGTTCCTGGACGCCTACCCGGTAACGCTCGAGCAACTGGCTGCGACGCTGGCGCAATACAAGGCCGGCAACCCGAACCTTCCCGTGGTGATCAAAGGCGATGCCGCCGCACCCTACGAACGGATTGTCGACGTCCTTGCCGCGCTCAAGAAGCTCGACATCACGCAGATCGGCCTGGTGACCAAGCGTGTGCCCTAGGAACCCGGGAATACGAACATGAAAGTCCAGGACGACGCGCGCCCCTACGACACCATCAACGTGACGCCCATGCTGGATCTGGCCTATGTGCTGCTCGTGGTGTTCATCCTGATGACCACAGCATCCGTCCAGGGCCTGAACATCAGCCTGCCCAAGCCCTCGGCCACACCGTCGACCGAACGCCATCCGGTCCACGTGCTTCAGATCGATGCCGATGGCAGTGCGCGCCTGGATGGAGTGCCCAAGACCGATGGGGTGGTGCTGGTCGAACTCAAGGCGTTCCGCGACCAGGATGCCCGATCGACCATCGTGGTCAAGGGCGATGGCAAGGCCCGCTACGACCGCGTCATGGCCATGATCGACCTGTGCAACGAGGCCGAGGTCTCGATCAACATCGCCACGGCGCGGATCGGGTTCTAGCATGCGCCCCCTCACATGCCTGGGCATGAGTCTGTTGGCGCTGGCCATGGTCGGCTGCGATGGCAAGGCCGTGCCACCACGCAAGCAGCAGGTGGTCAAGCTGCTGCCGGATACGCCGCCTCCCCCACCCCCCCCACCCAAGCCCGAGGACCGCGTACCGCCCAAGCCCGACGACAAGCCACGGCCACAAGACGTGCCCAAGGCCGCGGAGGCTCCACTGCCTCAGGCCTTGAAGTCGGACGAGGCCGCGGGCGACGGGCCCGGCAACGGGCTGTCGGCCGGCTCGGTCACGCAGGACTACACCGACCAGAAGATCGGCCAGGGTTCGACCATCGGCGGTGGCCAGGTCGAGAACCCGGCAACGCGGCTGGCATTCAACAGCTATGCGAACGCCACCACACGCAGCCTCAATGAGTACCTGGCGCGCGACAAGGAAGTCAAGCGCCTGGACTACAAGGTCCGCGTGGAGGTCTGGCTGACGCCTTCGGGCACGCTGGACCGGGCCGTGCTCTTGGGCAGCACGGGCGACGTGCCCACCGACGAAGCGTTGCGCGCCGCACTGATGCGATTCCCGGGGCCGGGCCAACCCCTGCCGCCCAAGCTGCCGCAGCCGCTGCGGCTTCTGGTGTCGAACCGAATGATGGGATGAGGAGCCCGATGCCTTACCGAACAAGATCCGACCTGCAGCGCACGGCCTGGTGCTCGGTGTTCGCAGCCGCAGCCCTGGCGTCTGTGGCGTGGCCTGGCTGGGCGCATGCACAGTCCGAACGCGAATCGCTCGAAGCCCTGCGCCAGACCACGCTGGCGCTGATCGAACTGCTGGTCCAGAACGGCACCTTGCCGCGCGACAAGGCCGATGCGTTGCTGGCGGAGGCCAGGCGGCGGGGTGCCGCAGCCGTGGCCCAGGCGCCGGCGGCGGCGAAGCCCGAGACGCCTGTCGTTCGGGTACCCTACGTGCCACAGGTGGTGCGCGACCAGATCCGCAACGAGGTGCGCGAGGAGGTCATTGCCCGCGCCAAGATCGAACGCTGGGGCGTGCCGAACGCCACCGCAGAGTGGACCGACCGCATCACCGTCGAAGGCGACATGCGACTGCGCGCCCAACTCGACCGCCCCGGGCACGACAACCCATCGCCGCAGGACTTCCTCGCCGCATCGCTCAACGGCGTGACGCGTGCCGCCGACTTCGCCGCCGGCACCTCCGCCGGCCTGCCGACTGGCAGCACGCAGGACGACCGCGACCGGCTGCGCGTGCGCGCGCGGCTTGCCTTCAACGCCAAGGTCGCCGACGAGGTGCTGGTGGGCCTGCGGCTGGCCACCGGCAGCGCCACCGACCGTGTCTCTACCAACCAGACGTTGGGCCAGGACTTCAACCGCTACACATTCCTGCTCGATCGCGCCTACCTCAAGTACGACCCGACGCCCTGGGTGAGCCTGAGCGCCGGCCGCATGCCCAACCCCTGGTTCAGCACAGACCTGGTGTGGAACGACAACCTCAACTTCGAAGGCCTGGCAGCGGGCTTCAAGTGGCCTGTTCAGCCCAACGCAAGCATCCTGCCGTTTGCTACCGTCGGGTACTTTCCTATCCGCGAATCGGCACCGCCCCGCAGCAGCCGCAGCCTGGTGGGCGTGCAGGTGGGCGCGCAGTGGGAATGGAACGAGCAGACCCGCTTGAAGTTCGGCCTGGCGCAGTACATCTACAACAACTTCGAGGGTCGAGTCGACGGCGACTACGACGCAATCAGCGGCGCGGGCCGCACCTACGGCCAATACGAGTACGAGGCAGGCCTGCGGCAGCGCGGCAACACCCTGTTCCTGACCAACAGCCCGCTGGAGATCCAGGCCGGGTTGACACCGGACAAGGCCCGCTGGGGCCTGGCCTCGAGGTTCAAGCCCTGGGCAGTCACGGTGGCGGCCGAGTTTTCGCAGTTCTCGCCGTACTTCATCGGTCTGTCCGGCGAGTTCGTGCGCAATTCCGCCTACGACCGCCAGGAGATCATTCGCCGCACCGGCGTCTACCTCGACGACAGCCGCGTCTTCGGCGTGCAGGGCCGGGCCACTCTCGGAGCCCAGCAAGTGCGCAACGTCGGCGACTGGCAGCTCAGCCTGGCCTACCGCTGGCTGGGCAGCGATGCCGTGCCCGACGCCTTCACCGACAGCGACCTGGGGCTGGGCGGCACCAACATCCGCGGCCTGACCGTGGGCATGCTTTACGGGTTGGCACGAGAGACGCAGTTCGGGCTGCGCTACCTGAGTGCGCGCACGATCTCGTCGCCGACCGTGCAGCCCGCGCTGAAAGACCGCTACTCGATCGATACGCTGCAGGTGGACCTGAATGTCCGCTTCTGAGGGCTGGCGCCTGGGGACGGCGCTGCTGTGCGGCGTGGCGATGGTCTTTGGCCTGGCGCCGGCGTCGGCGCAGCAGAACAGCCGCGAACAGGAGCAGCTGCGGCGACTGCGGCAGCAGATCCAACAACTGCAGCAGCAGCACTCCGATCAGCAGCAGGCGGTTCAGCGCACCGAGGCGGACAAGACGCAGGCCCTGACCCAACTGGAAGCTGCACAGACCGAGCTCAAGCGCACCCGCGCTACCCTCGCCGCGCGGGTGCGGCTGGAGGGGCAGGCCCAGAATGAACTCCAGGATCTGCGGGAGCAGAACACCCGACTGGGTGCGGAACTGGAGGCCACGAAGGCCGAGGCGCAGGCTGGCGCCCGCAGCCTGCAGCAGCAGCGCAACGATCAGGCTGCGCTGCAGCGCCGACTGGAGCAGCGCGACGCGGCACTGGCCGATCTGCAGGCCCGCCATGGCAGCCAGGCCCAGGGCCTGCAGACCTGCATCGCCAACAACCACGGCCTGTACAGCCTGGGCCAGGAACTGTTGAAGCGCTACGTCGACAAAGGCCTCGGCGAGGTCTTCGCGCAGAACGAACCTTTCCTGCAATTCAAGCGCGTGACGCTGGAGAACCTCGTGCAGGGCTACCAGGAAAGACTGGATCAGCAGGCACTGAAGGCCGCGCCTGCACGGGAGGTGGGTCGTGCGCCCTGAGCCGGGTGGACAGCGGCGAACCTGGACGGCCTCGGTCTTCGCGGCCCTGGTCTTCGCCCATCCGGCCCGGGCCGACATCGATGATCGCGCCCTGTTGCAGTTCGCGCGGCCCGCGGCGCCAGTGCCCCGTTCCGGCCCTGTCGACCCTATCGAATGGGAGCGCCGGTTGCGGGCACCCGATCGCTACGGTCCGCCCTGGCTCCGCCCTTCCGATGCGGCCTTGCTGGCCGCCGCCCGGGCCGAACGCTGGCCCGAAGCGCTGCGGCTGATCAAGACCGGACAGGCCTCGCCCAACGTCCGCGACGAGGCCTGGGGCAACGCCCTGGCGCTGGCCGCCAGGGCCGGGCAGGAAGAACTCGTGCGCGAACTCATCAAGCGCGGTGCCGACCTCGACCGCGTGGGTGAAGACGGCTTCACGGCCCTGGGCGGTGCCGCCTTTGCGGGGCGTCGCAGCGTGGTGCGCCTGCTGCTCCTGGCGGGCGCAGATGTCGAGCGGCTGGGGGCCAGCGGGCAGACCGCACTGCACCTGGCCAGCCTGGCCGGACAGCTGGACGTGGTGGACGAAATGCTGCGGCTGAAGGTGCCGCTGGAGCTGCTCAATCGCCAACGCGAGACCGCGCTGGACGTGGCCGCTGCGGCCGGCCAGCAAGACGTGATGAGCCGGCTGATCGCGGCCGGTGCAGACCTGGCCCTTGCAGGCCAAAGATGACAGTTAGGTAGGCCGTCATGGCCCAAAGGACTCATTGCGCCGGCTTGCGCCGGACAGTACGGTCAGGGGCATGGCAGGTGCCGCTCCGCAGCCTTGGGTGGACCGCATCGGACCACCCCCGAATCTGGTGAGTGGCATTGCCGGTAACGGTGGAAGTTGCCTTGGTTGTGACACAGACGTTCCCTAAAGTTTTCCAACGGTCGCTGAGGCTGTTGACAGTCCCATTCGCAATTCACAGGAGAGATTCGATGAGTTTCAAATTCAACGCGATCATGGCTGCTGCCATGACGCTGATCGCTGCCACGTCGGCCCACGCCAACTTCCAGTTCGGTGACAGCACCACCAACGGCAACAGCTCGGCCGCCTTCGTGGCCATCGACAACGGCGGCAACGTCTCGCTGTCGCTGGATCTGGGCACCACACTGACGAGCTTCCTGCCCGCCATCAGTGGCGTGACCTCCGGTGCCGGCAACCTCAGCAGCGGCGGCACCACGGCGTCCTGGAATTTCGCCACCAACACCTACACCATCAACGGCGTGCAGCAGGCGGGCAACACGTTTGCCTGGTCGTCGCCGGCAGCGAGCTTTTTCGCCAACAGTGCAGTCACCGGCAACAGCTACCAGTGGGGCGTCATCGCTGCCGACGGCGTCTTTGGCAGCCTGTCCGCGACCAACGTGGTCCAGGGCGGCAACCTGCTGTGGACGAGCACCAGCGACAACCTCGACTTCAGCAGCGCTGCAGCCGGCGGCGTGACCAACCTCCACGTCAACAACGCAGCAGGTGCTGTCACCAACTACTTCGCCAACAACAACCAAACCGGTACCAACACCACGACCGTCAAGGGCGGCAGCACTTCCACGGGCGGCCAGACCTTCCTGGGCTACACCCTGGCACAGAACAACATCGGCGACTTCGGCGGTGGCTCTCCGGGCAACAACAACTTCCTGGTGGATCCCACGGCCACCTCCTACGCCATGTGGGCCAACTCGGTTCCGGCCGTGACCCTCTACACCTTGGGTGGCAACGTCCAGGCCGGTTCCCTGTCGGCCAGCGCCTCCACTTTCACGTGGGACCAGTCCACCTCCACGCTGACCTACACCGTCGGGGCCGTGCCTGAGCCGCAGACCTACGCGCTGATGATCGCCGGCCTGGGCCTGGTGGGCGCCATGGTTCGCCGCCGCAAGACCGCCTGATCGATTCCCGGCGACATCGAGTCGCCGTTTCCCCTCAAACCCGAGCCTCGCGCGAGCGAGGCGGGTCAACCCTGTCTCAATGGAGCTAGACATGCCTATCAGCAAGATCATGATCGCCGTGGCCGCCCTCAGCGCCGGTCACGTCATGGCAGCCACCGCGCCTGCCAACATCGCCATTTCTTCGGGTGCCTCGGCCTCCAAGAACAATCTCAAGATCGTCCTGCAATCTCTTTGCGGTTCGAACACGTTCACTGAGTACACCGACGGCACGAGCAACGTGTCGACCTATGTGTGCTCGACTGGCGGCACCGACTACGCGAGCTCTTCGCCCGTCAATTTCACCGGCACGGCCTTTGCCGAACTGCGCATGAATGTCAACGGCGGCTCGTTCACGGCCGCCTGCCTGCTGGCCAACTGGCCGGCCGGCACGTCTTGCCCCGTGGCCGACCAGTACTGGGACCCCGCCGCCGCTGGCATGGCTGCTGCGCCCACCGGCTCGGTCGTGGTGGGTGGCCTGATGGACGTCGAGCCCACCGCCTTCCTCCAGTCTGTCCGTTCGGGCATCACAACGCCGACTTCGGTGATCTCTGCGAAGTTCGGTCAAGCCTTCGGTGTCGCGGTCTCTGGCGCCCTCTACAGCGCGATGTTTGCTGACCAGCAATCCAAGCTGGGCCAGGGCTGCACGGAAACCGCCTACAGCCGGCCCGAGTGCGTGCCGGTCATCGGCAAGGCGCAGATGGCCACCATCATGGCCGGCGGCGGCGGCAATGCTGCTTACGTGAAGGGTGCGAACTTCCTGGCGCCTTCTCAGCTTGCCGCGGGCACGCAGCTCACCTACGCCCGCCGCGTTGACACGTCGGGCACGCAGGCCTCTGCACAACAGTACTTCCTGGGCAACGTCTGCAACACCAACGGCATCACGGTCGTCGGCGCGGGCGCTTCCGCCGGTGCGATCACCGTGACGGCCCTGCCGACCACCGGTGGCGTCCGCACCCTCCTGAACACCGCCGGCAGCTATGTCGTGGGCATCATGTCGGGTGAGAACAACCAATCCGGCCAGACCTGGAAGTGGGTGCGCGTGGGCGGCATGCACATGGCCGAAAGCGCGCTGCCGAACGACGCCGCGGTGACCTTCTCCAACACCGCCACGGCGCTGGATGGCCGCTACGACTACTGGTTCCTGAGCCGCGTTGCCAAGCCGAACGTGACCGCTGTCAACAACTTCTGGACCGCGGTGATCAACGGCTTCGCCAACGTGCCGGTCGCCAACACGAAGGGCCTGTTCGGCGTCGCCGAGACGGCTTACACGCGCGGCACCAGCAGCGCCTGCCAGCCGATCACCTCGAACTGATCGACGACCCACGCGCCCCTGCACCCGCAGGCGGCGCCTGACATCCTGAGCTGCCCGCCCCTGCGGGCAGCTGCTTTGGTCGGTATCGCGCATGAGTGGCCAGGGCCTGCATGTCGCGAAGAGTGCACGAACTGTCTTGACCCACCCTCACGCAGCGCGGTCGGCCGGGCGATCCCGGCAATCCAGGATGTTGGCAGCGGGAATGCCTCTGGTTCTTCTGGCTTTCGCTGCCAGCGCCCAGACCAGTCCGCAGCCCGCCTCCGAACTCCGCTTCGACATCTTCGAGTTCGTCGTCGAAGGCGACACCCTGCTGGGGAGCGCTGCGATCGAGCGCGCCGTCTATGAATTCCTCGGCCCTCGACGGGGCGTGGCCGATGCCGAAGGCGCGCGCAAGGCCCTGGAAACGGCCTACCAGGATGCCGGCTTCCTGAGCGTGAGCGTGGTCCTTCCGCCGCAGCGCGTCGCCGAAGCGGGGGGCGAAGTCCGCCTGATGGTGGTGCAGGCACCGGTGGACACGTTGCGCATCAGCGGCGCCCAGTACACGCTGCCCAGCGTCGTCAAGGAGGCCCTGCCGAGCCTGGCGCCTGGCCATGTGCCGAACTTCAACGAAATGCAGCAGGAGCTCGCGCAGTTCTCACGCATCAGCGCAGACCGCGAGATCACACCGATCCTGGGCGCCGGCGAACAACCCGGCACGATCAACGTCGAGCTCAAGGTGCAGGACACCCTGCCCTTGCACGGCTCGGTCGAGGTCAACAGCAAGCAATCCCAGAACACCCGCGCGGGTCGGCTGGAAGCGGGCGTTGACTATGCCAACCTGTTCCAGCGCGGCCACGATCTGGGGCTGAGCTGGTTCTACTCGCCCGCCCGGCCGACAGAGGCGAACATCCAGTCGCTGAACTACAACCTCCCCTTGGGCGGACCCGGCGACCGGCTCTACGTGGTGCTGGTCAACTCCAACAGCAACACCCCCACGCCGCTGGGTGGCGCCACCGTGTCGCGCGGACAGACCTTCAGGCTGCGCTGGCGCGACGAGTTGCCCGCGCGCGCGGGCCTCAGCCACGGACTGACCTGGGGCGCCACGTGGCGACATCTCAGCGACCGCAATGATGACGTGGCCGGCGTCAGCACCGAAACCCCATCCCTGCGCTACACCACGTTCAGCCTGGCCTATGACCTGCAACTCCAGGGCAGCGTCAATGGTCGCAACAGCAGCCTGCAGGCCGAATTGACCGTCAGCCCGCCGGGCCTGAACCGGCGCGACATCGACTGCGGCGACAGTGGCGTGATCGACCAGTTCGCCTGCAAGCGCTACATCGGCGTCAACAGCGCGGGCCAGCGCCTGGGCGCTTCGGCCGGGTTCCAGGTGCTGGGACTGTCGCTTGCACATCGCGAGCCCCTGGGCCATTGGGCGCTGTCGGGCCGGCTGCAGGCGCAGATCACCGACACGCCGCTGGTCCCCGCCGAACAGGTGGTCTACGGCGGCTTCGACTCGGTTCGCGGCTACTACGAAGGCGAACAGGCCGGCGACCTGGGCGCTGCCCTGCGCATCCAGGTGGACACGCCGAGCTGGGCGCTTTCGCAGCGGACCGCGCTCGGTGGCGTGCTGACCTGGGACAACGCGCGATTGCGGCGCCTGTACGCACTGCCTTCCGAAGTCGCCAACATCCACATGGGCAGCCTAGGCCTGGGCCTGCGCCTGAGCACCGGCCTTGGCATGCAGGCCACCTTGAACTGGGCCCGCGTGCTGGTGGACACCGGCCGGCTGGACAGCCTGGGCGTGCAGCAACCCGTCAGCGGCAACGCGGCCGGCCGTGATCAGCGCTGGGACTTCTCGCTGCGGCAGTCCTTTTGAACGCCGCGTACGGGCCCGCGCCACGCTCGACGTCCTCCCGGCCTGTACCACGCAAACCATCTTCCGAGGTCCCGTGTCATGAACAAGCGACTGCACCGTCTGGTATTTGACCGCCGCCGGGGCATGCGTCTGGCCGTGGCGGAGACGGCACGGGCCTGTTGCAAGGGCATGGGCGCGGCGGCGCTGGTCGTGGCGCTGCCAGCCGCCGCGCAGACCCGCCCGCCCGTGGTGTTCGCCAGCAGCCTTGCGGCGCCCCGGTACAACCTGCCGCAGCCCTACGGCACGCTCAACGGTGCAGGCGGTTCTCCGATCAACAGCACGCCACGCCCCTTCGTCTATGCCCCGGGGCAGGGCCCGTCGATCGATCTGGCCAGGACCGGCGCCGTGAGCTTCACCGTCAACGGCAAGAACGCGACTTTCAACCAGGGCGCTGTCGATCGCGTAGTCATCAACTGGGACAGCTTCGACATCGGCGCCGGCTACAGCGTGCATTTCACGCAGAACACCGACCCCACGCGATATGTCTCGGCGCTGAACCGCATCTGGAGCGCCGACCCCTCGGTGATCCTGGGCTCGCTCACCGCCGACCGCGAGGTCATCCTGCTCAATGCCAACGGCGTGTACTTCGGCCGCGGCGCACGGGTGGACACGGGCAAGTTCGTGGCCACCGCCAACTCGATCGCCGACAGCGTGTTCGAGAAGGGTTTGCGCAACGTCACGGACGGCAGCGCCGTCTTCAGCACGGCGGGCACCGACTACCTGCCCACCCGGCTCGACAGCGCCATCAGCCTGGAACAGGGCGCCGAGATTCGCAGCGCCGCGGGTGGCGATGTGCTGCTCGTCGCGCCCCGCGTCAGCAACCAGGGCCGCATCGAGACACCGCAAGGCCAGACGGTGCTGGCGGCTGGCGACAAGGTCTACCTCATGAGTTCGTCGGACCCGCGACAGCGCGGGCTGATCGTGGCGGTGGATCCGGTGAAGGCCGGCGACGGCATCACCAACGATCCACAACTGGGCATCGCCGAGAACGCTGCCACGGGCAGCTACAAGACCGTCAACGGCGCCACGGTGCCCGATGCCACGCCCGACAACACGGCCGGCCTGGTCACGCAGATCAACGAGATCCGCGCCACCAGCGGCACCGTCAACCTCGTCGGCCTGACCGTGCGCCAGAACGGTCAGATCAATGCCACCACGGCCGTCAAGGGTGCCAACGGGGCCATCTTCCTGCAATCGATGACTTCCACCGTGGCGTTGCCTGGCGACCCGACGGCCGTGGGTGGCGCCGCCACGCGCGGTGTGCTGACGGAACCCGGATCGACGGTGCGCTTCGGGTCCGGGCTGGGCACGGTGCAGATCGGTGCCGGCAGCCTGACAGCGGTGCAGCCGGACGCCAGCACGGCCACCCAGATCGATGCCGAGGTGTTCAACCCCTCGTTGATCCGGGCCGAGGGCGCGGCCATCGCGGTGGCTGGCGGTGCCAAGATCGTCGCCCCGGCTGGCAAGATCGAACTCTTCGCATCGCAAAGCGCCGACAACAACCCGATCTTTTTCAGCGGGCAGGACGGCACCGGGTTGGCCGACACCAGCCGCGTGGTGATCGCACCGGGGGCCCTCATCAGCGCAGCAGGCATTCCGGATGTGCCGGTGGACGGCGCGCGCAACCAAGGCAGCCAGCGTCTGTTCCGCATCGAACTCGCGGACGTTCCCGTGCAGCGCACCGGGCCGCTGTATCGCAGTCAGGTGGTCTTCGACCAGCGCGACGCCGCGCAGGTTGCTGTGGCCAATGTCACCGGTGCGTCTGCCGCCATCGGCCGCACCGCGGCCGAACGCTCCACGGTGGGCGGCAGCGTGAGCGTCCAGACCGATGGTGCATTGGTCGTGGGCGATGGCGCCACACTCGACGTCTCGGGCGGCTCGGTGCTGTACGCCGCCACGAAGCTCCAGAGCTCGGTCCTCTCGCAGAACGGCCGCCTGGTGAGCTTCAACAAGGCCAAGCCAGGCGAAACAGTCGATGCCCTGTTGAGCACCACCCAGACCACCGTCGTGCCGGCCTACACCGAAGGCGCGGACGGCGGGTCGTTGTTGCTCAGTGGCAGGCAGGTGGCGCTGGCCGGCCAGATCCACGGCCAGACCACCTTGGGTGATCTGCAGCGCACAGGCCTCAGCGCCGCCGCGGCACCCGCCAGCCTGACCATCGGCCAGCGCGGAGGATCTGCCTACTACCTCGACAGCCTCGTGCTCAGCCCGGACGCTGCGCCCGTGATCGATCCGGGTGTCTTCCAGAACCCGCTCCAGTCCACCTTGCCGGGCCTGGCCAACGAACTCAGCTTGTCCCTGCCCATGGTCAGCGTTGGCGGATTCGGCAACCTGGCCCTGCGCGCCGCAAAGCTCAGTCAACCCGCTTACGGCTCACTCGACCTCGGCAACCTCGGCAACCTGGACATCCAGGCCGATACGATTTCGCTGAATGGCACGTTTAGCGCGGCGGGCGGCTCCATATCGGTCGTGTCCCCAAATGTCTCGGCCACCGCCGATATCACTGGCCTGGGCGACATCCGGCTTTCTGCCGCATCGCGTCTGGACGTGGCCGGCCGCTGGGCCAACGACACCGCGGGGGCCCAAGGTGGCGCGTCCAACGTGCCTGCGCAAGCCGACTCGGGCAATCTCACGCTGAATGCCTCGCACTCGCTGTTGCTCGCACCCGGCGCCACGCTGGACGTCTCGGGCGGTGCGCATCTGGCCGCCGACGGCACGCTCACGAAAGGCAATGCCGGCAGCCTCACGCTGGCCACCGGCACCAGCGTCCTGAACCATCCCACACTCTCGCTGGCCGGCGCGGTGCTCCGGGGATATGACTTCGGCAAAGGCGGCACGCTGGTGCTGGGTGCACCCGAACTCACGATCGGCGACAGCACCGCCCCGGGCTTCGGCTTGTCCGCCGACTTTTTCTCGGCGTCCGGCTTCGGCACCATCCGCGTCGACACGCAGGGCGACATCCGGCTGGCCAGCGGCACACAGCTGGCGCCCACGCTCCTGAACTGGCAATTCACCGACGATTACCGCAGCAGGGCCAGTGACGGCTTCACGCCCGCGGTGGCCACGGCCCAGAGCGTGGACCCCCGGCTGGCCGTGCGCAGTGCGGTCAGCCTGGCCCTGGCGGGGCAGCGACCCTTGGCCTTCGGGGCCTCGAACCTGACGGTCGAGCGGGGGGCCTCCATCCAGGTCGAACCGGGCGGCAGCCTCTCGCTCAGCGGCACGGGAAACGTCACGGTCGGCGCCACCGGAGGCTTGCCCGGTCAGGCCAGCGTGCTCTCCGCACCCGGTGGCACGATCACGCTGGCGATCACGGGCAATCGGGGCAATGGACCCGATCGCGACCCCACCGGTTTCGACGGCACCCAGGCGGTCTGGCTGGGCGCCGATGCGCGGGTGTCGGTGGATGGCGTGGCGCAACTGCGGCCCGATGGCGCTGCACCGGCGCTGGCGCAATTCGGCAGCGGCGGCACAACCACACCGCTGGCTCAACGGCAGGTGGGCACGGTGCTGGGCGGCGGAACGATCAATCTCAGCGCGGCTCGCGGATATGTGATCGCCGATGCAGGCTCGGCGATGTCCCTCAACGGTGCCAGCGCCACGCTGAACTTCCCGGGCCTGACCGCGGCGGTGCCAGTGGCCAAGTCCGCAGGAGCCCTGAATGTCTCCAGCCCCGAGGGCTTCGTGCTGGATGGCAGCGTCTCGGCGCGGGCGCCTCGCGACGCCACCGGCCGCGCCACGGCCGACGGCGGGCAGCTGAGCCTGAGCGTCGGCGTGGGGGGCGTGACGGGCGACATCGGTACCGATGGAACGCCCTACCCGACCAGCCCTCGCACGGTGTCGATCGGCACCTACGAAGGCCTGATGGCGGCGCGCGGTGCCGTGCTGGGCAGCGACCTGGGCCTGACCCTGGGCGACGGGACCGGCTTCGTGCGCACATCGATGTTGCAGGCTGCCGGATTCGCCGCGTTCCAGTTCGGCGCCGGCGACGCCATCCGCTGGGATACCAGCCTGGCGCTGAACGCACCATTGAGCCTGCAGTTCAATGCGCCCGCACTGGCCGCAGCGCCCGGCGTGAAGGTGTCGTTGACGACGGGCTATGCCCGGCTGGGGGACACCACGGCCACCCACCAGGGCGGGACACCGAACACCCAGGCCAGCGCCGATCTCTCGCCGCTGCACGACACGCAGCTGCGCCTGACAGCGGGCACCATCGACGTCTACGGCAATGTCGGCCTGCAGGGGTTTTCCACGGTGTCGCTGGATGCCAGCGCCACGCCGCAAGGCGAGATCCGTTTTTCAGCGGTCGGCCCGGCTTTCGGCTTTGTCGACACGCTGCGACGTGGCTTGAACTTTGCCGGCCTGTTGAGCCTTACGGCCGGTCAGGCCTACGCCACCAGCGCGACCCAGTACACGTTGAGAGGCCTGGCTGCCACCGGTCCCGACGACAGCGGCAGCCAGTTGGTGCTGCGCCCCTCCGCCGGCGGCACGCCAGCCAACCTGCCGCTCAGCGCCTTCGGCTCGCTCACGATCAACGCGACCGACATCGACCAGGGCGGCATCTTGCGGCAGCCCTTCGGGCAGATCACGCTGCAGGCCGAGCGCAGCCTCACGCTGGGCGACGGCAGCATCACCTCGGTCAGCGGCAACGGTGCCAGCCTGCTCTTCGGCCAGACCCTCAATCTGGCGGACTGGTATCCGTCGGGCCCGCCGATCTCGTTCAGCCAATTGCCGCTGAGCAAGGGCATCAGCTTGAGCGCTGCCACGCTCACCACCGCGCCGACAGCGTCGCTGAGCGCGGCCGGCGGCGGCCTGTTGAGGGCCTGGGAATTCTTTCCGGGCATCGGCGGCAGCAGCGACTACTTCCAGACCGCCGGCCTGTATGCCGTGCTGCCGGATGATTCGAACACGCAGGCCACGGCCCTCGCGGGCGGCCTGCTGGCCAGCGGACAGGTCCGGCAGATCGAGATCACGATGCCCGGTTCGGGCCTGACGCCCGGCCGTTACACCCTGATGCCAGCACGCCTGGCACTGCTGGCCGGCGATCTGCCCAGTGGTGCCTTCCTGGTGAGCCGAGCCAGCGACCAGGGCAAGACCGTCCTGCGCGCGCCGATCCTGCAGGACGATGGGAGCGTGGTGATCACGGGCTACCTTACCAGCACAGGATCCGCAACGGTGGGCACGCCGGGCGAGCGCTTCGTCGTCGAACCGGCCTCCACCTTCATGGCCAAGAGCGACATCCGCCTGAGCGACGTGAGCCAGTTGCTGGCCGACCGCGCCACCACGCTCGGCCAGAGCCAGCCCGCCCTGCCGCGCGACGGCGGCCTGGTGCAGATCCATGCCGCGGGCACCCAGCGGTCGCTGTGGCAGGCGGCGCTGGATCTGTCGGCACACGGCGGACAGGCTGGCCTGCTGGACGTGGCCGCGACCCAGGTGGCGCTGGTGGACGACCTGGAGAAGACCCCCGACGGCGCCCTGGGCATCAGCGCCCAGGTCGTCGCGCAAAGCGGTGCGGGCAGCGTGCTGCTGGGAGGACGGCGAAGCCTGGACGCCAGCACCAGCAGCCTGGCCTCGCCCACCTGGAACATCGACGCCAGCGGGACGGTGGCCGTGAGCGTCGACCTCGGTACCACCGCCGTCAAGACGGAAGAACTGGTGCTGGCGGCCACGGACCGCGTGAGCCTTGCCGACGGTACGCAGATCAGCGCCCCGGGCCGCGGCACGCTGGGCGCTCGAACCCTGGGCCTGGCTGGCGACGGCGTGCTGGCCGCCATCAGCGCCAACCCGTTGCAGGTGCAGCGCAGCGGCGTGACGCTGGCGGGCGGCGACTTGAACATCGGCGCCAACTCGCGGCTGTCCGGTCCGCAGGTCAGCCTGGACGCGACGGGGTCCATGACCCTGGCCAGCAGCGCCCGCGTGCAGGCCCCATCGGTCTCGGTGGCGGCCCGTGTCCTGGCGGTCGGCGAAGCAGAACCCACCGATCCCGACCACCCGGGAGGGGCCGCCGCCACGGCCCTGACGGGCAGCCTGTTGGAGGCCCTGCGCGGCGCACCCTCGCTCAGCCTGCTCGGCTACCAGCGCATCGACTTCATCGGCAACCAGAACTGGTCGCAACGCCCCGACCCGAGCGCCATCCAGCCCGATCCGGCCGCCGCGGTCGTGCAGCAATCGCTGGTGCTCGATACTCCGCTGCTGCGAGGCCTGAATGGCGCCGATGGCACCACCGCGCGCACCGACATCACCGCGCAGGACCTGATCGTGCGCAACACCACCGGGTACGCGGCCGTCGCGATCGGCGCGGGCCAGGGCAGCCTGCTGTTGCAGGCCTTGCCCCCGGTGCGGTACGGGCAGACGGGCGGCATCACGTTCGGGCCCGGCGATCTCAGCCTGGGCTATGCGCAGGCCAGCCTGCGCTCCAGCGGAGACCTCGTGTGGCAAGGCACGGGCAGCACGACGGCCCAGCAGGACCTCGCCTTGAGCGCCACCCGCCTGACGGCCGCCACCGGTGCATCGCAATCCGTCAGCGCAACGGGGGTATTGGCCATTGGCACCGAGGCCGGCGGCCGCACCTTGGGCGAGCGCGTCGGAGTGGGCGCCGACATCCGCTTGAGCGCGAACTCGATCGTGCAGAACGGACAGATCGACCTGCCCGGCGGACAGATCTCTCTGCAGGCCGGCGGCACCAGCAGCGACGGCGTGGCCATCAGCTTCGGCGGCGGCTCTTCCGTCTCGGTGGCCGGCTTCTCGGTGTCGGGCCCGGGCGGTTTCACCACCGACGGTACCGCCGGGCGCATACAGGCCAGTGCTGCCCAGGGCCGGATCGAGGTGCTGGGTACGCTGGACGCCAGCGCCGCACGCCGAAGCGATGGCACTCAAGGTGAGGGCGATGCCGGCAGCATCACGCTGCTCGCCGCGGGCAACGGCGGCCAGCTGGTGCTCTCGCGGGCAGGGGCCTACGGCGCGTTGCGCGGCGCGGCGGGCTCGGCCGTCGGCGACCAGGGCGGCAAGCTCACGGTGGACGTGGACAGCATGTCCAGCGCCGACGCGCTGGCCGGCGCTTCCGGCGCCGGCGGGCTGACGGGCCAGTTCTCGCTGCGGGTGCGCCATGGCGATGTGGCGCTCGACCAGTCGGTGGCCGCGCAAACCATCGCTCTGGCCGCGGACGGCGGCAGGCTTTCGATCGGCGCGAACGGCGCCCCGACGCTCGATGCCAGCGCGCCGGCCGGCGGCGTGGTGCAACTCGCGGCGGGCCAGGACCTCGTGCTGGGCGCAAGCACCCGCATCGACGCACGTTCGACCCGCGCCGGCACCCCTGGCGGGGACGTTCTGCTGTCCAGCACGAACGGCCGCGTGCGCTTGGCGGCCGGCACGCAGGTGGACGCGACAGGCGGCGACCCGGGAGACGGCCGCATCGTGCTGCGGGCTCCCCGAGACGACAGCCAGGGCACCGTGGCCATCGACCCGATTCAAACCTCGAAGCTGATGGCTGGCGAAGTCGACCTCGAAGCCGTGCGCGTCTACACGCAGGTCACCCGCCTCGCTGCGGCGCCGGACGGCGATCCGGGCACGCTGGCCCAGTCCACGGTGCGCAGCGACAACAACGCCTTCATGGCCTCCCAGGCAAACGTGCTGGCCAGCCTGGGCGTCAGCAGCGCAGAGAGCGGCAGCGGCCGGGTCAGCCTGCGCGCGGGTGTCGAGGTCCGGTCCGATGGCGACCTGACCCTTGCCGACGACTGGGTCTTCGCCGGCACCATGGTGCAGCCCAACCGCGACCGTCCCGGCGGCGACGCAGGATTCCTGACGCTGCGCGCTGCCGGCAGCCTGTGGGTCAGCGGAACGCTCAGCGACGGCTTCACGCCTGCAGGCGCGCTCAGCAGCAACGCGCACTCCTGGTCGTACCGGCTGGTGGCCGGCGCCGACCTGCAGGCCGCCAACCCGCTGGCCGTGCGCGATCTGTCCCGCGGAAGCGAGGAGACGGGCAACCTCACCCTGGACGCCGGCAAGATGGTGCGCACCGGTGCCGGCTCGATCGAGCTGGCGGCCGGGCGAGACGTGATCTTCGGCGGCGGCGGCGACCCCGATACGCCGTCGGCATTGGCGTATGTGGCCGGCCGCCGCCTGGCCGGCTCGGACGCGCTGCTGGCCACGCTCTTCCAGGGACAGTTGGCCACGCCAACCTTCGCCCAGCAGGGCGGGCGCCTGGACGTGCAGGCCGCACGCGACGTGGTCGCGCCCGAAGCCACCCAACTGGTGGGGAACTGGCTGTGGCGCAGCGGGCTGCTCAGCACGCGCCCCCAGGAAGCCGGGCTGTACTCGGCCACCAGCCAGCTGGCCTGGTGGACGCAATACGCCACCTTCAATCAGACGCTGGGATCCTTCGGTGGCGGCAACCTCAGCGTCGCGGCGGGCCGCGACATCCTGAATCTGCAAGCGATGGCGCCGACCGCAGGCTGGGCCGACAGCCGCACCGCTGCCAACGCGACCATCCACACCCTCAACGGCGGCGACGTGAGCATCGCGGCCGGGCGCGACCTGCTGGGCGGCCAGTTCCTTCTGGGCCGGGGACAAGGGCGACTGCTGGCAGGGGGGGCCGTCGGCGCGGCCATGCAGGATCAGCAGCTCCAACTGCCCGTCCTGACCCTCCTCGACGGGCAGTGGCGGGTCAATGCCCGCAATGACGTGCAGGTGCTGGGCGCCTTCGACCCGACGGCCATCGCCGCCTCCTCCGGCCAGAACCGGGCCGGCCTCTCGCCCTACTTCTACACGTGGGGTGCCCTGGCCGGCGTGCGGCTGGGCTCCAATGCCGGCACCGCGAGCCTGGGGGCAGGCGTGGGCGAGGACCAGATCCGGGCGTATGGCCTGGACGCCGATGCCACGAACGTCGGCACCTCCTTCCAGGTCCTGCCCCCGTCCCTGCAAATCATGGCCGGTGCCGGTGATGTCAACCTGGACGGACTGGGCGCGGCAGTGATGTACCCCTCCGCCAACGGTCAACTGCGCCTGTGGGCAGGCACCGACGTGCGTCTGGGCAGCACGGGCAACGTCCAGCTCGCCATGTCCGACAGTGCGCCCAGCGACTGGGCGCCGCCCAGCGCCCCGGTCCCGCGGATCGACAACCGCATCACGGTCTCGCTGGTTCCGAACACCCTGGCAGACCTGGTGCCCTTGACGGGGCTGCATGCCACCGACCCCTATCCGGTGCAGATTCACGCCGAGGGTTCGCTGCAGATCACGGGGGCCTCGCTGCAGGCCTCCACGTTGCTGCTGCCCAAGTCGGCCGAGCTATCAGCCGGCCTGGACGTGATCGGGTTGAGCCTGCGGGCACAGAACCTCGCCAGCTCCGACTCCACCCGCGTGCAGGCCGGGCGCAACGTTCTGGCGGGCGTGTACGGCAACGTCGAAGCGGCGGGGCCGGGCCGCCTGGAGGTCTCTGCCGGCGGGGGTGTCGACCTGGGTGCATCGGGTGGCCTCAGCACCACGGGCAACCTGCGCAACGCCGGCCTCCCTGCACAGGGCGCAGCAATCCGGGTGACGGCCTCCACCACCGGGACGATGGACGTGGCGTCCTTCAACAGCACCTACCTGCAGCCTGCCAGCATCGGCGGCAGCCCACGGTACCAGCAGTTCCGGGACGCATTGGTCAGCTACGTAGGCGCGGCGCTGAAGATCTCGGGACTGAGCTTCGAGCAGGCCTGGGCCTACTTCAAGGGCTTCCCACCCATGGCCCAGGCCGCCCTGGGGCAGCAAGTGCTCGCCGCCGAGTTCGCCGCGATCTATCTGGTGCAGCCGGCGCCCACGGCCACCGACTTGAGCGCCACGCTCAGCGCGGCCTTCGACCTGCACAAGACCCAGCTGCTGCAAGCCGGCGAACAGGCGCTGGCCGCCGGAACCACGCTGACGTTGCCGGGCCGCGAGGTCTTGCAGGGCGATGCGTTGCGGACCTACCTGGCCTCCATCCGCAGCCTGAGCTTTGCCGGGCTGGATCTGGAGACCACCGTGGCCTCGCGCGTGGCCGCGCTGGCCGCCGTGCAAAGTGGCTGGCGCGATGCCGTGGCCGCCAGCCTGGGGGGCACCGCCGCGGGCTTCGCCATGCGGGCTGCCAGCAACCCGCAAGACAGCGGCGTGCTGGCCTTCAACGCAGCCTTGACGCAGTTCAACGGCCCGACGTTCGACAACTATCGACAGCAGGTGCTGGCCAGTGAGGCCGCCAGCACGGGCGCCACGGCTTCACAATTCGGTCGGCTCAGCCTGCCCATGCGCCTGGCGCTGTTCGACCAGGGCTTCCGGGCCGCCGAATTGTCGGGCGCGGGCAGTTTCGTCAACCAGCCCTATTGGTCGGGGGTGACGCCCGTCTTCAGCTACGCCGGCTCGATGGACCTGACGCAGAGCTCGATCCTCACCGAGCGCGGCGGCAACATCAGCCTGGTGAACGCCGGTGGCCCGATCAACGTAGGCCTGAAGGACACGTCAGGCGGCACCGCCACCCCCAAGGGCGTGATCGCACTGGGCGGCGGCGACATCTTCGGCTATGCCAAGGGCGACTTCCAGGTCAACACCCAGCGTGTGTTCATCGTGGGCGCCGGCAACATGAACCTCTGGTCGTCCAGTGGCGATATCGACTCCGGACGCGGCGCCAACACCGCCGTGGCGGCGCCGCCGCTGACTGCACGACGGTCCGTGGATGGCATCGCCTTCGAAGTGCCGGCCACCACCACGGGCAGCGGCCTGGGAATCCTTCCCGATGCGAAGGGTCGGCTCGACGGCACCATCGGCTTGTACCCGGCCCTCGGCGAAATCCTGGCGCTGGACGCCTTCATCCGCGCGCCATCGGTGGTGCTCGGGTCCACCGTCAAGGGTGCGGACAACCTGATCTCGGCCTCTGTCGGTGGAGCAGCCGCGCCGGTCAGCGCACCTTCGCTGTCGGTGGCTGCACCGCCGCCGTCCAATGACAGCCGCGCCAGGGCCGCGCCGTTGGACGGGCAGACCCAGGAAAGCCGCGGCACCAACGCACTCCTGACCGTGGAACTGCTGGGCCTGGGCGCGGCACCCGAGGCGGAGAGCTGCGAGGAGAAACAGCGCGTCAATGGAAAGTGTCCGGAGCCAGCGAAGAAGTAGATCCGGCGTTGTGAACGAACTGAAATATGTGACCACTAGACTGGCCTGCGCCTGCTTCCGATAGCCCTTTCTGGGCATGCAATTGCCATGGCACCACTCGCGCCCGACTGTAGGTCCACACCCCTGCCCAGGGGTCTGCACCGCTCGACGAATCCGCTTCGCCAGCGGCCCTCCCAATGGCACGCGGTGCAAGGTGGGCTGGGCGTGGCGCGCGCCGTGGCTGGGCTGGCCCTGGCGATGCTGGCGTGGCTGAGCCCGATGGTGAACGCCCAGCCGGCACAAGCCGTGCTGCGCCTGCAACCGAGCGAAGCGGCATCCGCTCCGGCCGCCGACCTGCCGCGCAATGTGGCCATGGAGCCCGCTCAAAGCCCCAAGCCCAGCCCGCCGAAAGAGGCCGCACCCTTGCCGCCGCCGCAGCCGAGCGAGTTCGAACGCCTGGCCACCGAAGCCAATGGCGGCAAGCCGGTATGGCGGCTGCGGTCGCGCACCCAGCGCGTGGAGGGCGGCCTCGGCCAGCTCGAGGTCCCGGCCCGCGTCCCGCCCCAGTATGTGGTGCAGGTTGGGGACGAGGTCTCGGTCACGGTGTGGGGCAGCATCGATGCCCAATGGCAGCTCCGCGTGGACCGCGCGGGCCGGCTCACGCTGCCCCGTGTCGGGCCGGTGGCGGTGGCGGGCGCCAAGGCCGGGGATCTGCCTGAACTCCTGCGCAAGCGCCTGAGCCAGGTCTTCAAGGCCTTCGAGCTGGCGGCGGCCGTGACGGAGGTCAGCCCGGTGCGGATCCACATCACCGGCTTCGTCCAGCGCCCGGGCGACTTCGTGGTGCCGGGGTTGACCACGATCTCTGCGGCCGTGGCATTGGCCCAGGGCCCGTCGGCCGGCGGCAGCTTCCGCCGGATCCGCCTGCTGCGCGAAGACGCGACCGTGGTGGTGTTCGACCTGTATGCGCTTCTGGTGGAGGGCTCGCGCCAGAACGACCGCGTGCTGCAGCCCGGCGACGTGCTGAACTTCGAGCCAGTGGGGCCCCAGGTGGCCGTCCTGGGCAGTGTCAACAGGCCCGCCGTCTTCGAGTTCCTGCCCGGCGAGTCGGTGCAGGACGTCCTGCGGCTGGCCGGCGGCTTCTCTTCGGTGGCGGACCGCAGCGCAGTGGTGATCGAACGTCTGAGCGACCGGAACGCGACCGGCGCCCAGGAACTGAGCCTGCCGCGTGAGGGCTCCGCAGCACTCAGCGACGGCGACGTGATCCGGGTGAAGTCGCAGGTCCTGGCCAGTGTGTCCTTGCAGATGCGAAACAAGCGCGTGTTGGTCGAGGGCGAGGTTCGCCACCCGGGTGAATACCTGCTGCCGGCCCAGTCCACGCTGCTGGACGCGGTGGAGGCCGCGGGGGGCGCCACCCCCGCGGCCTTCATCTACGGCACGTCGCTGCGGCGCGAGAGCGTGCTGGTGACGCAGGAAGCCAACTACGACAGGGCATTGCGCGAACTCGAGACCGAACTGGCGCGCAGCGCGGCCAGCCGAACCGTGCGCGACAGCACCAGCGCCGACAGCGATGCGTCCGCGCGGCAATTGCTGGCGCGCTTGCGGGCGCGGCGGCCCGAAGGCCGCGTGGTGCTCGACCTGACGGCGGATTCCACGCAGCTGCCGCCACTGGCGCTGCAGGACGGCGACCAGGTGCTGCTGCCGCCGGGCAATCCGAGCGTGGGGGTGTTCGGCAGCGTCTTCAACCCGGGCAGCTTCGTGCACGATGCAGGCCGCAAGCTGGGCTCGTACATCGAAAGGGCCGGAGGCCCTACGGAAGGCGCCGACTACGCGGCCGCCTTCGTGGTGCGCGCCAATGGCAGCGTTCTGAGCGCGCGTCAGAACGGCACCTGGTATGCACGCACGCGTTCGTTCGAGAGCGAAGCCGCGCTGCCTGGCGACACCGTCTTCGTGCCCGAGGACCTTTTCCGCGGCAACTTCGTGCAAGGTGCCAAGGACTGGACGCAGATCCTCTACCAGCTGGGTGTCGGCCTGGCTGCCCTGCGAACGATCCGATGAGCCCCGATCGAAGCGCAGGGCCGGTGAGCCCCACTTCCGCCGCCACAAGCGCCGGCTGGCTCGAGGTCGCGCTGCCGTTGTGGCACCGCCGCTGGTGGTTGCTGATCAGCACGATCGCCTGCAGCGCGGCGGCACTCGGGCTGGCCGTGATGCAGTCGGTCCGCTTCACGGGACAAGCCAGCTTCGTCGTCCAGCCGCTCCTGCGGCCTTCGCAATCCGTGGTGGCCAGCGCCTTGCCGGCCTTGGCCGGGTTGGTCGGACCCGGTGGCAGCCCGGTGGACTTGTATGTCTCGATCATGCGCAGCCAGCGCATCGCCGACCGCATCATCGACCGCTTCGAACTGCAGCGCGTGTGGGACTTCCGGTTTCGTGTGCAGGCCCAGACCCGCCTGGCCCAGCGCGTGGGTTTCGGCGTCGGACGGCGCGATGGGGTGGTCGTGATCACCGTGGAGGACGAGTCGGCCCCGCGGGCCGCTGAAATGGCCAACGCCTACGTGGAAGAGTTGCGAACCACGCTGCGAGGCTTCGCCCTGGAAGAGGCCCACCAGCGCCGCCAGTTCTATGACTCCCAGCTCAAGCGGGCACGTTCGACGCTGGAGGAGGCCCAGGGCCGGCTTCAGGCCAGCGGATTCGACAAGGCCGCGCTGCGCGCCGAGCCCCGCGCCACCGCCGAGCGATACGGCCGCATGCAGGCCGAAGTCGCGGCCGCAGAGGTGCGTCTGGCAGCCACGCGCCGAGTGCGGGCCGAGGCCAGCCCCGAAGTGCAGCAGCAGCTGACCGAACTGGCCGCGCTGCGGGCCCAGCTGGCCGAGGTGGAGGCCCCCAGGGAAGAAGGGCAAGGCGCCTTCGTGACCCATGTGCGCGAGTTCCGCTACGCCGAAACGCTGGCCGAATCCATCGCCCGGCAAGCCGAGGCCGCGCGGGTCGACGAGGCCGCTGACTCGGTGCCACTGCAGGTGCTCGACCGCGCCCGCGCACCCGAGTGGCCCAGCAGCCCACGCCCCTTGCAGTGGGTGCTGATCGGAGCCGTGATCGGGCTGGGCGTGCCAACGCTGTGGATCCTGTTGAACCACCGGCTCGCCCTGGCCAGGATGGATGCTGCCCATCAGGAAAGGGTGGCTCTCATCCGGCTGGCCCTGGCACGGCGCAAGGTGTGAGCGTGGCCGAACCTGAGCCTCAAGTCGGCGTGCTCGAAACGGGCTGCGCCGTGCCAGAGTCCCAGGTGGCGCCCGCGCTCGGCACCCTGCACGCACAAGGCAGGACATGTTGATGCACGGGGCCGCAGCCCGGCACGGCGAAGCCGGCGCAACAGGCCACGCCCTGCCCTATGCACTGCTGGTGCTGCTGATCCTGGCCTTGCAGTTCGGGCCAGCCATCGGGCTGCTGGGCTTTCGCCTGACCGGGGACGAACGATGGGCCTTCAACGGCGGCGTCCGCGACCTGCTGGTCGCCGCGCTGCTGCTGGCCGCTGCCGCTGGGCAGTTCATCCGGCCAGCCGGATCGCCCGCGCCGTCCGGGCTCCCGGCCTCGGGCCGATGGGCCTTGCTGCTGGTCGGGGTGTATGCCGTGTTCGCACTGCTGTCGCCCAGCGAGCTGGTGGTGGTGGGGTTGAACCTGCGGCGGCTGATCCTCGTGCCGCTGCTGTTCATCGCCGTGCTGATGATTCCGTGGACATCCGACCAGGTCGACCGCCTGTTCGGGCTGATCGTGGTCACGGGGATGTGGGTCGCCGGGCTGGGCCTCGTGGATCTGCTGGTGCCGGACCGCTTCTGGACCGAGATGGTCGACATCGACGGCTTCAATGCCGCCAACAACCTCGACCGCTTCGGCCAGCTCGCCTTCGCGGACAGCGGCCGCTTCTTCAGCGGCGACCTGCTGCCCTGGACGGGCCGGCTGGTGCGGCGCTCGGTCTCGACCTACCTCGAGCCGACCACCCTGGCTGCCGGCATGGCCACCTTGCTGGTGGCCGGACTGGCACGCCGGGCCCGTGGCCACCCGGCCACAGGCATCGTGATGCTGGCTCTGCTGTGCGGCGTCGCCACGCTGTCCAAGGGCTTCGCGCTGTTCCTCCTGATGCTGCTCGGCTGGCGCTTTCTCGGCATCCCTTCACCCCGGCACGCCGTGCTGCTGGCGCTTGCTGGCTGCGCTGGCGCTCTGTTGGCCGCACGCTGGCGGCTCGAGGGCGCGCTGGCCCACATCGAAGGCCTGGCCACCGCGCTGCATTACCTGTTCGACGGCAACTGGCTCGGCGAAGGCATCGGCGCCGCGGGCAACTACACGCTCAGTGGCGCCGACTTCGGCGAAGAGAGCGGCCTGGGCAACGTCATCGGGCAGGTGGGCGTGGTGGCCGCCCTGTCACTGCTGTGGGTGGCCACGCTGGGGAGTGACGTGCTGCGCGCGGCCCGGGCGCGCGCCGACGCGGGGGGCCCCTGGCTGGCAGCCTGGCTGCTGTTCTGGATGGGCACCTACCTGTATTCGGCTTCGAGCCTGGGCGTCAGCGGCAATGCCCTGGGATTCCTGTGGCTCGGCCTCTACCTGCACCCGGCCAGCGGGGTCGGATCGAGATGAAGATCGGCCTGCTGACCACGCGCCTCTTCGACGAGCCGCGAAACGGAGGCGAGATCTGCACGGCCCGGTTGCTGCACACGATCGTGGATGCCGGCCATGACGCGCTCGTCATCGGCCGTGGCCCTGTGCCGTCCCCCGGCATGCGCGGCGCGCGTTACCGGTCCGTGGGCCCCCTGGTCGAGCCCTTCGAGTCGTTGTCGGCACGCCGGCGGGTGGGCAGCCTGTGCACGGCGTTGCTCACCCGGCAGGCCTCGACCGTGCAGCGGCTGGCCGAGGGAGCCACCCCCCGGCGCGTCAAGCAGGAACTGCAGGCCGAATCAGGCATGGACGTGCTGATCGCAGACCACCTGCAGGTGCTGCCATGGGTGCTGGGGCCGGGCCGCAAGCTGCCTGCGCTGCTGGTGGTGATGCACAACGTCGAGTCGGACAACTATGCCGAATGGGCCCGGCGTGCCGGCCAGCGAGGAGACTGGTTGCGGCAGCGGATCCTGCAGCGCGAGGCCCGGCTGCTGCACAGGCTCGAGTGCGAGGCCTTGCGCCGCGCCGAGGTTCTGGCCTGCCTGAGCCGAGGCGACGCGGACCGGCTGCTGGCGACGGCCCGAACCTGTGGTGGCCGGGCCCAGGTCGAGGTCCTGCCCTCGTTCCCCCTCGATACCGGCCTGCAGAGTCAGGCGGGAAGCGGTGAGGGGCCGGATCGGCGGATCGGCATGATCGGCACCTGGACCTGGGAACCCAACCGCCTGGGCCTGCAGTGGATGCTCGACCACGTGCTGCCCCGACTGCCTCCGGCGTGCGTGCTGGTGCTGGCCGGTCCGGGGCTGGAAGGCTTGGAGCTGCCCCGTGGCGTGGTGTGGCTGGGCAGTGTCGCAAGGGCCCTGGATTTCTACCGATCGGTCGATGTCGTGGCCCTTTCCTCGCATGTGGGAACCGGCGTCCAGGAAAAGGCCGTCGAGGCCATTGCCGCGGCGCGGCTGGTGGTGGCCACTCCGCACAGCCTGCGGGGCCTGCGGGCCGACCTTCCATCGCACGTGCGGGTCACCGATGACGCCGGGCAATTCGCCCGGCTGTGCGCGGACGCTCCCTTGGGGGCCGATCCGGCCTGGTCAGGCTCGGTCAAGACGTGGCGCGAAGCCCGCCGCGTTCGATACGCCGATGTGCTGGGGCGGTGCCTGGCCACCGCGCACTGACATGCCGGGCGTCGCGCACTTCATCAACGAGCGGCTGCGCGCACTGGGCTTCGAGATGGCCCGCTACCCGCCGGCGACCCATGCGTTGTCGCGCAGACGCCGCCTGATGGAACGGACCACCACGGACCTGGTGCTGGATGTGGGCGCCAACACGGGCCAGTATGTCGAGGAGTTGCGCCGCCACCAGCGCTATCGCGGACGCGTCGTGTCGTTCGAGCCACTGGCCTCGGCGTTCGAGCATCTCGAACGCAGCGCCCACGGTGACCCGTTGTGGGAGATATGGCCAGTCGGGCTGGGTGCGTTCTGCGGCTCGGCCGAGCTGCAGGTCGCGGGGAATTCGCGAAGCAGTTCGATCCTGCC
The DNA here is from genome assembly GCA_903822435.1 of uncultured beta proteobacterium. GTDB lineage: Bacteria > Pseudomonadota > Gammaproteobacteria > Burkholderiales > Burkholderiaceae_C > Rubrivivax. The sequence continues at coordinate 64,880 of CAIJPE010000317.1, forward strand.
CATGCTGCCCGCGCACCTGGCTGCCGCGCCGGGCTCGGCGTGCGTCGGCACCCAAGGCATCGAGGTGCGGACGCTGGATTCTCTTTTTCCCGCCATCGTGCGTGATGCACGGCGGGTGTGGCTGAAGATCGACACGCAGGGATACGAGCATCAGGTGCTTGCCGGCGCCGGCTCGAGCCTGGCGCACATCGACACCATCCAAATGGAGATGTCACTGATCCGTCTCTACGAGGGCGCCCCCATGCTCCAGCAGACCTTGGCGCTGATGGCCGGCCTGGGCTTCAGGCTGGTCGGGCTCGAGCCGGGATTCGAAGATGCCGCCAGTGGCGAACTGCTCCAGGCCGATGGCCTGTTCAGAAGGTCGTCGGCAAGATGAAGATCTCGATCGTGATGGTGACGTTGAACGCCGCGGACGTGGTCGACGAGGCGATGCGTTCGGTCAGGATGCAGACGCACGACGCCGTCGAGTTGATCGTGGTGGACGGCGGATCCGAAGACGGCACACTGGACATCGTCGGCCGCCACGCCGATCTCAGGCCACGCATACTTTGCGGTCCCGACGGCGGCATCTACGAAGCCATGAACAAGGGCGTGGCGGCGGCCACGGGGCAGGCCCTGTACTTCCTGAACGCGGACGACCGTCTCGCGCAGCCCTCGACGCTGGCGTCGCTGGCAGAGCACCTGGATGCGAAGCAGGCCGACCTGGCCTTTGGTGACATCCTGATGGTGGGCCCGCACGCGGACCAGGCGCGGTCGCACCAGCGGGTCCGCGTCGACCGACTGGGCTACGAGCCCTTGAGCCACCAGGCTGTCCTGGCGCGGCGCTCGGCTTTCGAGAATGTCGGGCCCTTCGACACGCGTTACCGCATTTGCGGCGACCTGGACTGGTTCTTCCGATGCGGCCAGCTGAGGCTGGCCTTCTCCCATGTGCCGCGCCAGGTTTGCCGATGCCTGGTCGGCGGCGTCAGCCAGCGCCAATACGAGCTCCAGCTGCTTGAGATCCAGCAGATCCTGCACGCGCACCGATCGCCCGTTCAAAGGGGGGTACGCCGCATCCAGGCTGCCATGCACCGGCGCGCTTGCGGTCTGGCGGACCGACTGCTGGGCCGGGTCCGGGCGAGTGCGTGAGCGCTTCAGCCACCATCAGTCGCGGCCTGGGCCACTTCGTGGCGGGCCGGGTGGTCAGTGGGCTGCTGGGCGTAGCCTGGCTGGCCTTGCTGGTCCGTGCGCTGTCGGCCGCTCAGTACGGCGTGTACGTCGGGATGCTGGCGCTCTTCGAGTTGCTGCAAATGGCCAGCGGCCTGGGCTGGCACGCCTACGCGGGCCGTTACCTGCCAGCGGCATGGGCCCATGCTTCGAGGGCTGCACTCGCTGCAGACTTGTGGCGCCTGGCCGCCTGGCGGCTGGGCACGTTGGCAGCTGCCGCCGCAGCCACGGGCTTGGCATGGCCGTTCGTGGTGCCCGCGCTCGATTGGCCGTCGCCCGCACCCGGCGCGGCGGCCTTCATGGCCTACCTGCTGGCAGCAGGGGCGGCACGCGGCATCGAAGTAATCTTCGAATCCGCGCTTGAGCAGCGCTTCATCCAGTCGTTGAGCGCCGCAAGGAACGCTGCCCGCATCGTGGCAGTCCTGATCGGCCCTGCAACGGACGGGCCGCTGACCGCGGCGTGGGTGGTCGGCCTGGAGGCCGTCTTGGCCGTGGGGTTCGTGCTGGCTGGCTCGATGCGTCTGCGATCACTGGTCCATCGACAAAGGCAGCAGGCAGGGACCGCCGCGAACCCGGCGCCCGGTCTGCGCACCTTCACGCTGCAAGGCTATGCCTCGGTCCTGCTGGCGCAGGTGTGCGGCATCGAATCGATCAAATTGGTTCTGTCGCACGGCGCAGGCCCGAACGTACTCGCGGTGTTCGGCATGGCGCTGTCCGTGGCGGACACCATCGCTCGCTACATGCCGGCCGGATTGTTGTATGGCTATGCCCGAACGGTGCTGACAGCCCAAGCCGACGGGGCCGGTGCCAGCAAGGGCCCGATGCCCGCCGCGAGTCTGCTGCTGCGCCTGAACGCTGCGTTCCTGGGCTTGGCCACCGCGGTCCTTCTCGTCTTTGGCGACAGTCTGCTGCACCGGTTGGCGCCGGCGCTGGGCGGCGGGTTGCTCACGGCCAGCACGGTCGCGTTGGTGCTGCTGCTGCAAGCGCAAGCCCTGCGCCTGATGGTCAGCCTGGTGGTGCATGTCCGTTCTGACAACCGCCCCA
>CAIJPE010000318.1 GCA_903822435.1 uncultured beta proteobacterium
AGCCCGTCTGCGCTGTGGCTGAAGACGCGCAAGCGGATGGGCTGGCGGCCATGACCCTGCAGGGCGATGCCGGCCTGCCTCCGGGCCACCTGGCCGTGGTGCTGCCCAACCTGCACCTGGGTGGCGGCGAGCTCTCCATGCTGCGCGTGGCCGCCGGCCTTGCGCGCAGCGGGCTGGCGGTGAGCCTCGTGGTGCACACGCTCGAGGGGGCCGAAGTGGCTGTGCCCGAGGGCGTCCTTGTGGTGGAGCTCGGTGCCACGGGCACGATCGCCAGCTTGATGCGCTTGTCGCGCTGGCTGCGGCAGAACCGGCCGTGCTGGGTGCTCAGTGCGTTCCCCCACACGAATGTCGCGGCCGTGGCAGCCGTGGCCTGGTCGGGTGCGGGCAGCCGGTGCGTGGTCTCCGAGCACGCACCGCTGGCCCTGCAGATTCAGCGGCAGGGCACGTGGCGCTACCGCCTCCTTCCGCCTCTGGTGCGCTGGGCTTACGGCCGCGCCGATGCGGTGGTGGCCGTGTCCGAAGGCGTGCGCCGCGACCTGCTGGCGCTGGCCGGGCCGGCGTTGCGCCTGCACACCATCGCCAACCCCGTGATCGACGAGGACGGCGCGTCCGAGGACGCGGCCACGCCGCCCCATGCGTGGTTGACCGATCCCGCGCTGCGCGTGGTCATCAGCGTGTCGCGGCTGAGCGCCGAGAAAGACATCCCGACGCTCCTGCGGGCCTTCGGCGCGCTGCATGCGCAGCGCCCGGCCTGCCGCCTGCTGCTGGCCGGGGAAGGCCCGGCGCGGGCCGGACTGCAGGCGCTGGTGGGTGAGCTCGGCCTGGACGGGTCGGTGGCCCTGGTCGGGCGCATCAAGGCGCCTCGCGCCTGGATGCGCAGGGCCGCGGTCTTTGCCCTGGCGTCCGAGTACGAGGGCTTCGGCAACGTGCTGGTGGAGGCGCTGGCCAGCGGTTGTCCGGTGGTCAGCACCGATTGCCCGGTCGGCCCGCGCGAAATCCTCGACGGTGGCCGCTTCGGTGCGCTGGTGCCGGTGGGCGACTGGCGGGCGATGGCCCAGGCCCTTCAGCAGGCCATCGACCACCCCGGGCTGCCCGAGGGTGCGCGCGAACATGCGGGCCGCTACACCTATGCCGCAGCCACCTCGGCCTACCGCAGCCTGCTCGATTCCCTGGCGGTACGGCCATGCTGATTGCCCACACGCTGAAGTACCTGCCGGCCCAACTGCTGGCGCCACTGGCCCAGGTGGCCTCCGTGGTCCTGTGGACGCACTGGCTGGCGCCGCAGGAGATGGGGGTGTTCACGCTGGTCTCCGTGACCCAGGAGATGGCCTACCTGGGCTGCCTGGGCTGGTTCGCGATCTATGCGCTGCGCTACCTGCCGCCCGAGGGCCAGCCAGCGGCCCGCCTGAACTACCTGGGCACCGAGAACAGCGTGGTCCTGGCCAGCATCGCGCTCAGCGCACTGGCGGGCGGCCTGACGGCCTGGGCGCTGCCGGGCGAGCGCTCCTGGACGGGCAGCGCACTGGCGATCTCGGGCTTCTTCGCCTCCAAGGCCATCAGCACCCACTACGCCGAGCGGGCGCGGGCCCAGGCTTCGTTCCTGTCGTACAGCGTGCTGCAGATATCGGGCCCCGTGGGTACCCTGGGACTGGGCCTGCTGGCCTTCCGCCACTTCGAGCCCACCGGGGTCGTGCTGCTGGCGTCGTATGCCGTCGCGCAAACCCTCGGCGTGCTGGTCGCGCTGCCCGGGCTGGGGCTGAGCTGGCGGCTGCCGCGCCCCGACACCGCCTTGCTGCGCACGGCCATCGCCTTCGGCGGGCCCGTCCTGGGGTTGGCTGCGCTGGGCTGGGTGGCAGAGAACTACATCCGCTACCTCGTCCAGTGGCACTCGGGTGCAGCGGCGCTGGGCCTGATGATCGTGGGCTGGTCGCTCGGGCGGCGCTGCGCTTCGGTGGCGGCCACGCTGGTGACCACCGCGTCGTTCCCGCTGGCCGCCCGGATGCTCAACGAAGGTCGGCGCGAAGAAGCGCTGTCGCACCTGTCGATCAACGCCGCCTTGATGGTGGGGGTCATGGTGCCGATCACGGCGGCGCTCGCGGTGCTGGGCCCGACCCTGGTGGAGTTGTTCGTGGCGCGCGAATACCAGGCGATCACCAGCGAGTTGCTTGGCTTGTCGGTGCTGGCGGGCGCCGTGCGCAACCTGCACATGCACACCACCGACCAGCTCATGGTGCTGGATCGCCGGATCTGGATGCTGGCCAAGGTCGACATGGTGGAGATCGTCCTTTGCGCCCTTTGCTCGCTGGCCGGGCTGGTGGCAGCGGGCCTACAGGGGGCTGTGATCGGCCAGGCCATCGGCTCGCTGGTCACGCTCGGACTGAGTCTCTGGCTGGCCCAGATGCACCTGGGCCTGCGCTGGCCCTGGGCCGAGAGCGCCAAGGTGCTGCTGGCCAGCGGCGTGATGTATGGTGCACTGGTCGGGCTGAGCCCCCCCCACAATGCCTGGGGGCTGGGCCTGGCCAGCCTGGTGGGCGCCGGGGTCTACGGCGTTGCCTGCGCGGCGCTCTTCGCTCCGGCGCTGCGAAAACTCTGGAGCCACCGGAAGGCTTTGGGCCGCAGTTGAGCTGATCGTGGGCCTTGCGGACTCAAGTCCGTCCCTGCCCGCGCCGACATGTGTGGAAGACCCATCACCCGGCCGCACCTGGCCGGGCCGGGCAGGAGCCCATCATGTCCCACCCAGCCCTTCGCGTCGTCACCGTCTTCAGCCCGGATGACCAGGCTTGGATCCGCATCAACCGGATCAGCGTGCCCGATTTCTGGGGCCACCACCCCATGGCCCCCGCCCAGGGCGATGCCTTGCGCATCGCCGGGCGGCAATTCATCATCCAGGCCCGGGTCTGGGAACACGACGGCGAAGGCACGGTGCTGCGCCTGTTCGTCGGCGACGCGCATGCGCAGAGCGACACGGTTTTCGGCTGAACTCTTCCAGGCGGGATAAAGTCCGGGGGGAGCGTCTGCGTGACAGCTCCGTGACCGCCGCCCTGCGATGAGTTCCGACCCGCCCCAACAACCCGACACCGCTTCCTCCCGCCCCTCCGACCCCGCGTCCTCACCGCAGGCGGAGCAGGCCTTGCAGGACGCCTTCAGGGCCCTGCTGGATCCGCTCGCCCGGCTGGCAGTGGCCAACGGCGTGCCTTACGCGGCGCTGGACGAGGCGTTCAAGCAGGCCTTCGTGCAGGCGGCCGCGCAGGCGCACACCGGCGGGCTGCCGCACCGCAAGGTCAGCCGCATCAGCACCACCACCGGCATCAACCGACGCGAAGTCAGCCGCCTGATTCAGGCCGCCCAGGCCGGCCACGCGGCCCGGCCACGCTCACTGGCCAGCGAGGTCTTCGCGCATTGGCGCACCCAGGCCGCTTACCACGGGGCCGACGGCCAGCCCCTGGTTCTGCGCCGGCAGGGGCCCGCCCCGAGCTTCGAGAGCCTGGCGCAGACGGTTACGCGCGATGTCCACCCGCGCAGCCTGCTGGACGAGTTGTGCCGGCTGGGCCAGGCGCACTGGGATCCGCAGACCGACGAGGTGCGCCTGCTGCGCGAGGTCTACGTGCCCGAAGGCGACCAGGCCCGCCTGGTGGGACTGCTGGGCCACAACGTGGGCGATCACCTGCGGGCTGCCGTGGACAATGTTCTGCGCGACGATGGCCTGCACTTCGAGCAGGCGGTGTTCGCCGACGGGCTCTCGGCGGAATCGATCGCCTCGGTGCGGCCCGCTGTGAGGGCCCAGTGGACGGCCTTGCTGGGTGGGCTGGTGCCCGCCCTGCAGGCCCGCGTGGCCGTCGATGCCGCGGCCCATCCGCCCGCCCAGGGCCGACTGCGCGTGGGCCTGTACAGCTATCACGAAGTGCCGCCCGCACCGGCACCCCCAGAAGGATCGGGCGAGGTGCCGGCCGCGGCCGCCAACGCCCGACGCAGCCGCAGGAAAGCCTGACATGAAGACGCTCGACATCCTCATCCTGACGCGGGCCGGCCGCTGGGGGGCCGCGCTGGCCCTCTTCGCCGTGGCGGCCATCTCGGCCTGTGGCGGCGGTGGCGGCGGGGTCGGCACCGGCGGAACGGGCGGCTATGCGTCGGGCCCGATCAGCGGCTTCGGGTCGATCATCGTCAACGACGTCCGTTACGACGAGAGCGCGGCGCAGGTGCTGGATGGCGACGGCAACGTGCGCAGCAGCACCAGCCTGCAACTGGGCATGACGGTCAGCATCGACAGCGGTGCGGTGGCCACGGCGGCCGGCGCCTCCACGGCCAAGGCCAACATCGTGCGCTACGACAGCGAACTGCTGGGCCCGGCGAGCGCGGTGGACATCGCGGGCAGCGCATTCACGGTGCTGGGGCAGAAGGTCTCGGTGGACCCCACGACCGTCTTCGCCACCGGGGCAGGGGGCCTGTCGGCGCTGCGCACGGGCACCTCGGTGGAAGTGTTCGCGGTGTACGACCCGGCCGGTTTGCGTTACCGGGCCACCCGCGTGGCCCTGGCGACCGCCGGCGACACGCCGCGCGTGCGCGGCCCGGTGAGCGCGCTGGACACCACCGCGCAGACGCTCCGCGTGGGCAATGCCAGCTTCGGTTACGCGCCTGCCGCGGGCGTGCCCAGCGGCCTGGCGGTGGGGCAGTTCGTGCGGATGAAGCTCCAAAGCGCCACCACCTCCAACGGTCGCTACACCGTGCAGGCCTTCGGCACCGCCGTGCCGTCGGTGCCCGATGCCGACGGCGCCAGCGTCAAGGGCCTGGTCACCGGCCTGGCCACGGCCACCAGCTTCAGCGTCAATGGCCTTTCGGTGGACGCGAGCGCCGCCACGTTCACCAGCGGCCGCAGCGTGGCGTTGGGCACCCGGGTGACGGTGGCGGGGGTGGTCCGCAGCGGCGTGTTACGCGCCGCCAGCGTCACCGTCATCACCGATCAGGAGGAAGACGCGCACACCTTCGAGCTCCACGGCAGCATCGATTCGGTCGACAGCGTCGCCCACACCTTCACGCTGCGCGGGCAGACCATCGGCACCTCGCGGTCCGACCTGGTCTACCAGAACGGTACGGCGGCGCAACTGGCGGTGGGCCGCTCGGTGGAAGTCAAGGGATTGCTGTCCGCCGACGGCTTGCGCATCGACGCCACGTCCATCAACTTCGAATAGCGCGCACCCCGGCACGGCTGATTGCAGGCGGCTTGCACCACTCCAGGCCCTGCCGGCCTACACTTTGCACACGAAGCCTTCCGGAAGCACCGTTACACAGGAGCCGCCATGACCGAGTCCCCCGCCCAGCGTGCGCTCACCGCCTCCACCGTGTCGCTGGCGGTGGCCCTGGCGTGCCTGGTGATGTTTCTGCCCCCCTGGGCCGAGCACACCCTGTCCTCGGTCCTGCGCACGGTGGCGACCGCCCTGGTGCTGGCCCTGAGCGTGCTGCTGCACTGGGTCTTCCTGGGCATCCTGGCCCGGCGGATGGAGCGCTCCACAGGGGGCTGGGTGGGCTTGTCGGTGCTGCTGTTCCCGATCGGCAGCGCGGCCTCTCTCATCCTGCTGAGCTGGCTGGCCCACGACAACGTGGCGCCGCCGCCGTCGCCCGCGCCGCATGGTGGCTGAGGGTTCCCCCACAGCCGACGTTGCACGTCGCGGGGCCCTGTTGCTGACGGGCGGGCTGGTGACGGCCCTGGGGGTGCCCGGCACGGCGCCAGCGCAGCCGCAGCCCCTGACCCCCCGCGAAGAAGCCGCCCGTCAGGTGGCAGAGACTGAACGCGCCTTCGCCCGCAGCATGGCCGAGCGGCGGCACGCCGACTTCACTCGGCATCTGTCCGAGCAGGCGGTGTTCTTCAACGGCAAGGACGTCCTGCGCGGCAAGGCGGCCGTGGCGGCCGGCTGGAAGCCCCTGTTCGAAGCCCCGGCCGCGCCCTTTTCCTGGGAGCCCGACCAGGTCGAGGTGCTGGACGACGGCCAGCTGGCGCTGTCCACCGGGCCCGTGCGCAATGCCGCGGGCCGCCCGATCGCCCGCTTCAATTCCATCTGGCGCCTGGAAGCACCGGGCGTCTGGCGCATCGTCTTCGACAAAGGCCAGTCGGCCGACCCCTGAGCCCTTTCAGGCCAGCCGCTGGCGGTGGCGGTCGATCTGCAACTGGACCTGTGCTGGCGCCGTGCCACCCAGCACCTGCCGGGCATTCATGGAGCCATGCAGGCTGAGCACCTCGTACACATCGGAGCCGATGGCCGGCTGCAGCGCCTGCAACTCGGCCAGCGTGAGGTCGGTCAGCGCCAGGCCGCGCTGCAGGGCGATCTTCACCGCGAGGGCCACCGTCTCATGGGCGTCGCGGAAAGGCAGGCCCTTGCGCACCAGGTAGTCCGCCAGGTCGGTGGCCGTGGCGTAGCCCTTCAGCGCCGCGCGTTCCATGGCCTCGGGCTTGACGACGATGCCGCCGGCCATCTCGGCCATGATGCGCAGCGTGTCGGCCAGGGTGTCCACGGTGTCGAACAGCGGCTCTTTATCTTCCTGGTTGTCCTTGTTGTAGGTCAGAGGCTGGCCCTTCATGAGGGTGAGCATGCCCATCAGGTGGCCTACCACGCGCCCGCTCTTGCCGCGGGCCAGTTCGGCCACGTCGGGGTTGCGCTTCTGCGGCATGATCGACGAGCCCGTGCAGTAGCGGTCGGCCAGGTCGATGAAGCCGAAGTTCTGGCTCATCCACAGCACGATCTCTTCTGACAGGCGCGAGACGTGCACCATGCAGATGGCCGCGAAGCTGCTGAATTCCAGCGCAAAGTCGCGGTCGCTCACGGCGTCCAGGCTGTTCTGGCAGAGGCCCTCGAAGCCCAGCGTCGCCGCCACCCGGGCACGGTCCAGCGGGTAGCTGGTGCCGGCCAGGGCCGCGGCTCCCAGCGGCAGCTGGTTGGTGCGGCGGCGTACCTCGGCCAGGCGTTCGGCATCGCGCGAGAACATCTCCACGTAGGCCAGCAGGTGGTGCGCAAAGCTCACGGGCTGGGCCACCTGCATGTGCGTGAACCCGGGCATCACCGTCCCGGTGTGACGGGCGGCCAGTTCGACCAGCGCCCACTGCATGGCCTTGAGCAGCACGGCCAGCTTGTCGATCTCGCCGCGCAGCCAAAGCCGAACGTCGGTGGCCACCTGGTCGTTGCGGCTGCGGCCCGTGTGCAGCCGCTTGCCGGCATCGCCCACCAGCGTGGTCAGGCGCGCTTCGATGTTCAGGTGCACGTCTTCCAGCTCCAGCTTCCACTGGAACTGGCCGGATTCGATCTCTTGCGTGATCTGGCCCAGGCCGCGCTGGATATCGGCCAGGTCAGCCGGCTGGATCACGCCCTGGGCGGCCAGCATCTCGGCGTGGGCCAAGCTGCCCTGGATATCGGCGCGCCACAGGCGCTTGTCGAAGCCTACGCTGGCCGTGTAGCGCTGGACGAGCTCGCTCATGGGCTCGCTGAAGAGGGCAGACCAGGCCTGCTGGCGGTTGGCAAGGGGATCGGTGGACATACGGTGGGTCGCCGTGACGGGCGTGGCAAGGAGGAGGGGGTCGTGCATCGACCGGCGGGTGCGAGTCCGTATTATCGGAGCCATGACGCGCCGCCCCGAAGCACCCGCAGGGGACTTCAACACCACGGCCAGCCGACCGGCCAGCCAATGGCCCATGAGCAGCCGTGCGCCGTTCGACCAGAGCACCACCGCTGCCCTGACCCGCTTCGACCCCCTGGCCGAAGAGCGCGACCGGCTGCGCACCCAGGCCGCCGCGGCCTTCGACGTGTGCCACCCGGCGCTGGCCTTGCGCGCCGTGCTGCTCGTGCAGGCGGTGCTGCTGGTGGCTTCCCTGGCTGCGGCCACGGGTCTGGCGGATTGGCTGTCCCGCGAAGCGGTGCTGGCTTTCGGCGGCGTGGCCGGCACGCTGGTGTGGCTGGTATCGGTGTGCGCCCTGCGACCGGTGCTGAGTGCGCTGGATGCGGCTGCGCGCAGTGCCGCGGTGCTGGGCCTGGGTGCGGCCGCGGGCATGCTGGCCTGGCTGCCGCTGTGGGCCGCCGGGCTGGCCGGGGATGCGCAGCCCTTCCGCCTGGCCGCGATCGTGCTCACCGGTTTCGGCATGGCGCTGTTGCTGTGGGTGTGGCTGGACCTGCGCGCCCGCATCTGGCACCCGGCCCATGCCAGTGCGCGCCTGGCCGAGCTGCAGTCGCGCATCCGGCCGCACTTCCTGTTCAACGCCCTGAACACCGCGCTGGCGCTGGTGCGCGTGGACCCCGAACGCGCCGAGAACGTGTTGCAGGATCTGGCCGAGCTCTTCCGCGTGGCGCTGGCCGAGGCCGGCGCCTCGGTGTCGCTGCAGGACGAGATCGAACTCGCCCGGCGCTACCTGGCCATCGAGCAGGTGCGTTTCGGGTCGCGCATGCAGGTTCGCTGGGACATCGAGCCCCGCGTACACAGCGCCCGCGTTCCGCCGCTGGTGCTGCAGCCGCTGGTCGAAAACGCCGTGCGCCATGGCATCGAGCCGGCCACCAGCGGGGGTGTCGTCGTCATCCGCGCCCAGGTTCAGCGGGGGCAGGTGGTGGTGGTGGTCAGCAACACGCTCAGCGAAGAGCCCGGCAGCCCCGGCCACGGCATGGCCTTGCACAACGTGCGCGAGCGGCTGCGCCTCTTGCACGACATGGCCGGGCAATGCGATGTATGGCGCGATGACGGGCCCGACGGCGACATGTTCCACGCCCGCCTGGTGGTGCCGGCGGCTTGATGGGGCCCCAGGGGATGGTTACCGGCAACGCCCTGCGGCTGTTGATCGTCGACGACGAGCCCCTGGCGCGACTGCGGCTGCGCACCCTGCTGGCCGACCTGGCAGCCCATGATGCCTTTGAGACCCGGGTGGTCGGCGAAGCCGGCGACACCGATTCCGCGATGGCCCTGCTGCAGCGCGAGCCGGCCGATGCGTTGCTGCTGGACATCGGCATGCCCGGGCCCGGCGGGGGCGAGGCCGGGCTGCGCCTGGCCCGCCTGCTGCGAGCGCAGGCGCAGCCGCCACAGGTCATCTTCGTCACGGCCCACGCCGAACACGCCCTGAAGGCCTTCGAGTTGGAGGCCGCGGACTACCTCACCAAGCCCGTGCGCCGCGAACGCCTTCTGGCCGCCCTGCGCCGCGTGCACCCCCGCCAGGCGCCAGCGGCCGCGCCGGCTGCGGCGCTCGTGGTCAACGACCGGGGCCGCCTGCTCCGCCTGCCGCTGGACGAGGTGCTGCTGCTCAAGGCCGGCCAGAAGACCGTGACCCTGCGCACGGCCGACCACGCCCACGTGCTGGACGAATCGCTGTCCGAACTCGAACAGCGGCTGGCGGCCCTGGGCGGGGCCTTCATCCGCATCCACCGCAACGCACTGGTGGCGCGCAGTGCCATCCGCGCCTTGGAATTGCGCGGTGACGAGGGCGATGGCTGGGCCGTGCGGGTGGCCCCGCTGGACGAGTGGCTGGCCGTCTCGCGCCGGCAGGTGACTGCCGTGCGGGCGGCCCTGGCCGGGCCCGATCCCTGAGAGGGCCTGGAAGAAGCCCAGCTTGTTCGGCGGGTCGCTCACCGGCAGGTTCTTGGTCTGCGGGTAGTGGTCGAGCATCATCTTGTGCGCCTCGCGCCCGGTGCCCGATTGCTTGTAGCCGCCACTCAGTTCACCGCCCAGCTCGGCCCGTTGCCCGCCGATCAGCAACTGCGCACCCGCCAGGACCTGGCCGCCCTCATCGCATCACTGTTTCGCCGGCTGATGCCCGAGCGCGACGTCGCCTGGTCGGCCGAGCTGGCGTCGGCTTTCACCGGCTACGCCTGGCCCGGCAACCTCTCGGAAGCCGCCCGGCGCCTTCGTCGCGCTCAACCCGTGTTGCGCAAGCCTGCTGCGATGCCGTTGATGGACAGGTGGATGCCCCGCTGCAGGCGCTCTACGCCGTCCTGCCCTTCGCGCCGGTTGCGGTAGCGGCGAAGCAATTCGACCTGCAGGTGGTTCAGCGGGTCGAGATACGGGAAGCGGTGGGCGATGGAGCGGGTCAGGGCGGGGTTGGCCTGCAGCCGTTCTGCGTGGCCGGTGATGAGCGTGACGGCGTCGTTGGCGCGCTGCCACTCGGCCCGCAGCAGCGTGAAGATGCGCTTGGCCACGGCCTTGTCCTCCACCAGTTCCACATAGCGCGCCGCAATGCGCAGATCGCTCTTGGCCAGCACCATATCCAGATTCGACAGCAGCGTGCGAAAGAAGGGCCACTGCTTGTGCATGCGCTGCAGCAGTTCCACCCGGGCCTGGCGATCGGGGCCGGCCAGGAAGGCTTCGATGGCGCTGCCGAAGCCGCACCAGCCGGGCAGCGCCATGCGGCACTGGCCCCACGAGAAACTCCAGGGAATGGCGCGAAGGTCTTCGATGGCACGGGTGGCCTTGCGCGAAGCGGGGCGCGAGCCGATGTTCAACTCGGCGATCTCCCGGATGGGCGTGGCCGCGAAGAAGTAGTCGGTGAAGCCGGGTGTCTCGTAGACCAGCTTGCGATAGGCCTTGAAGCTGGCCTCGCTGATCGCGTCCGCGGCCTCCAGGAAGGCCTTGGAGGCGCCGAATCGGCCTCCCGTGGTGGGGTGCAGCAGGGTGGCTTCCAGGGTGGCCGCCACCAGCGTTTCGAGGTTGCGCCGGCCGATCTCGGGGTGGGCGTACTTCGAGGCGATCACCTCGCCCTGTTCGGTCAGGCGGATCTGGCCGTTCACCGTGCCCGGAGGCTGGGCCAGGATGGCCTGGTAGCTCGGGCCGCCGCCGCGCCCCACGGTGCCGCCGCGGCCGTGGAACAGGCGCAGGGTGATGCCGTGCTCCTGGCCCAGCTCGGCGAACAGTTCCACCAGCGCCACCTCGGCGCGGTAGAGCTCCCAGTGGCTGGTGAAGCTGCCGCCGTCCTTGTTGCTGTCGCTGTAGCCGAGCATCACGTCCTGCTCGGCTCCGCTGGCCACGACCAGGGCCCGGATGCCCGGCAGCGCATAGAACTCGCGCATGATGGGCTCGCTGCGCCGAAGGTCGCCGATGGTCTCGAACAGCGGCACGGTGATCAGGGCGGCCACGGCCCCGCGGTCCAGCGTGCCCGTCAGCAGGCCGCATTCCTTCTGCAGCAGCAGCACTTCCAGAAGGTCGCTCACCTCTTCGGTGTGCGAGATGATGTAGTGGCGGATGGCGTTGCGGCCATGGCTGGACAAGGACAGGCGGGCGGTCTCGAAGATCTCCAGCTCGTCGCGCGCCAGGTCGGAATAGGCCGCGCCCCGCACGCGCAGCGGCCGGGCATCGTTGAGGAGCGCCAGCAGCCGCGTGCGGCGCTGGGTCTCGGTCAGCGCGCTGTAGTCAGCCTCGATGCGCGCGGTGCGCAGCAGCTCGGCCACCACGGCCTCGTGCTTGTCCGAGCTCTGCCGCAGGTCCAGCGTCGCCAGGTGGAAGCCGAAGACCTGCACGGCGCGGATGAGGGGTGCCAGCCGCGGCCCCACCAGTGCCTGCGCGTGGTGCGAGGCCAGCGAACGCTCGATCACCTGCAGGTCGGCCAGGAAATCCTCGGCCGTGGCGTAGGGGTTCTGCGGCACCACCGCGTGGCGCAGTGCCTCGGTGCCGGTCAGGCCGTGCAGCGTGGCGGCCAGGCGGGCGTACATGCCGATCAGCGCCCGCCGGTAGGGCTCGTCCTGGCGGTGCACGTTGGCATCGGGCGAGCGGTCGGCCAGGGCCCGCATTTCCGGGCTCACCGGCGACAGGGTGCCGCTGATGGACAGCTCGGCGCCCAGTTCGTGGACCTCGGTCAGGTAGTAGCGCAGCGCCACCTCGGCCTGGCGCGACAGCGCGTGGCGCAGCGTGGCGGCCGTGACGTTGGGGTTGCCGTCGCGGTCGCCGCCGATCCAGTGACCCATGCGCAGGAACGAGGCCACCGGGTGACCCGGCAGCGCCCGCTCGATTTCGCGGTACAGCCGAGGAATCTCGCGCAGGAACGTCGTGCCGTAGTAGCTCAGCGCGTTTTCCACCTCGTCGGCCACCGTGAGCTTGGCGGTCCGCAGCATGCGCGTCTGCCAGATCTGGGTGACGCGCGCCCGCATCAAGGCTTCGTTGTCGGCCAGGCGCTCGGGCGTGGGGGCATCGTCGCGTTCGCCCAGCAGGGTGGCGATGGCCCGCTCGGCGTCCAGGATGCTCTTGCGCTGCACCTCGGTGGGGTGGGCCGTGAGCACCGGCGAGATGTAGGCCGCGTTCAGCGCCGCGGCGATCTCCGCCGCACGGTGGTCGGCGCGCTGCAGCCGTTCGAAGGCCAGCGGCAGCGAGCCTTCCTGCAGGTCGCCCGCCCGCTCGTGCGCGGCACGGCGGCGCACGTGGTGGCGGTCTTCGGCGATGTTGGCCAAGTGCGAGAAATAGCTGAAGGCGCGAATGACGGTGACGGTCTGGTCGGCCGAGAGGTTCTTCAGCAGCCGGTCGAGCACCCGCCCGGCGCTGGCGTCGGCCTTCAGGCGGTAGGCCACGGACAACTGCCGGATCCGCTCGATGAGGTCGAATGCGGCCACGCCTTCCTGCTCGCGGATCACGTCGCCGAGGATGCGGCCCAGTAACCGGATATCTTCGACCAGCGGCTTGTTGTTGGCGGCGGCATCGCTGGCCGTGCTCTTTGCCTTGCTGATGGCGCGTGAAGAACCGGATTTGGTGCGTGCGAGGGGGGCGGTGGGTGTGCTCGTGGTGCGTGGCATCGGAGGGCTCCAGGGATGTAACCAGGTTACCAGCAGCCCGCGCGCGGGCCCAGGAGGGCTCCGCAAGCGGCGTGCCCGGCCCCGGGCCGCCATGGTGGTGGTGGCTATCATCTGGCGTCAACGCCGGCGAGCACATCGCCACATCGCCGTACCGAAGGGTCCTACCGCATGAGCCAGCCCACGATCATCGCCACCCGCGAAAGCCGCCTTGCCCTGTGGCAGGCCGAACACGTGCGCGACGTGCTCACCACCCGCTTCGGCCTGCAAGTCGAGTTGCTGGGCATGACCACCCGCGGCGACCAGATCCTCGATCGCAGCCTGTCCAAGGTGGGCGGCAAGGGCCTGTTCGTCAAGGAGCTGGAGACGGCGCTGGAAACCGGCCAGGCCCATCTGGCGGTGCATTCGCTGAAGGACGTGCCGATGGACCTTCCGCCGGGGTTCTCGCTGGCCGCCATCTGGGAGCGCGAAGACCCGCGCGATGCCTTCGTGTCCAATGACTTCGACAGCCTGGCAGCCCTGCCGCATGGTGCGGTGGTGGGCACCTCCAGCCTGCGCCGCGTGGTGCAGTTGCTGGGCCTGCGGCCCGACCTGCGCATCGAGCCCCTGCGCGGCAATCTCGACACGCGGTTGCGCAAGCTCGATGAAGGTGGCTTCCACGCCATCGTGCTGGCGGCGGCCGGCTTGAAACGGCTCGGGCTGGCATCGCGCATCCGCGCCTGCTTCGACCCGAACGACATGATTCCCGCGGCCGGCCAGGGTGCCTTGGGCATCGAGGTGCGCGAAGACGCCACGGCCCTGCGCGGGCTGCTGGCCCAGACGGTGCACATGCCCACCTTCCTGGCGGCGCATGCCGAACGCGCGGTGTCGCGGGCGCTGGGCGGAAGCTGCAGCATGCCGCTGGCCGCGCACGCCGTGTGGGAGGGCCCCACGCTGCGCCTGGACGCCGCCCTGGGCGATGCTGCCGACCCCGCTCGTCCGCTGCTGCGCACCCGGCTGGCAGCGGCCATCACCGACGAAGCCGCGGCCCGTGCGCTGGGCACCACCGCGGCTGACGAGTTGCGCGCCGCCGGTGCGGCCAGCTACCTGCCTGCCACTTGAGCGTTCAAAGCCACTCCCTGCACTGGATCGTCACCCGGCCGGCCGCGCAGGCCGCAGGCTGGGTGCAGGCGTTTCAGGCCCTGGGGCAGGCGGCCCAGGCCCTGCCGCTGATCGACATCGCACCCCTGGCCGATCCGGCGCCGGTTCGCCTGGCCTGGGCCGGCCTGGCGGGCTTCAGCCTGGTGGTCTTCGTCAGCGCCAACGCGGCCGAACACTTCTTCGCCCAGCGCCCGGCGGGCCTGCGTTGGCCCGACGGGACGCTGGCCGGCTCCACGGGGCCCGGCACCTCGGCCGCGCTCCTGGCGGCGGGGCAGGCGGTCGGGTTGGCCCCCGCGGCCATCGTCGACCCCGGGCCTGACGCGCCCGTCTTCGATTCCGAATCGCTCTGGGCGCGCTTGCAATCGCGTGGCTGGCAGGGCCGGCAGGTGCTGGTGGTGCGCGGCGAGGAAGGCCGAGATTGGCTGGCCGAGACCTTGCGGGCCGCGGGCGCCAGGGTGGACTTCGTGGCCGCCTATCGACGATCCGCGCCGGTGCCGGGTGCCGAAGGGCGCGCCCTGCTGGCCCGGGCCCTGGCCCAGCCGGACCACCATGTCTGGCTCTTCAGCAGCAGCGAGGCCGTCGGCCATCTGGGCGCGCTGCAGCCGGGCGCCGACTGGTCGGCCAGCGCCGCCGTCGCTTCGCATCCGCGCATTGTTCAGGCCGCCCGACAGCTCGGCTTCGGACGAGTCGGCCTGGCGCCGCCGCGGCCGGCGGATGCGCTGGCCTGCGTGGCGCAGTGGGCCGGCTCAGCCCCCCAGGCGCAGGAGGCCGCGCAAGGCCGTGGGTCGATACAATCTCCAGCGCAGTGACAACCTCACCCGAGCCCATTCCCGGGCCCCCCACCGCTGCGCCGATTCCGCCCGCCGCACCGTTGCCTGCCCAGCGCCCAGCTGCCTCCGACGCCGGCCGCTGGATCGCTGCCGGTGCCGCCCTGGCCGCCGCGCTGATCGCAGCATCCCTGGTGCTGGCCTGGAACACCCAGCAGCGACTGAAGTCGCTGGAGGCCGAACTCGTCAAACGTCAACAGGACAGCAGCGTGGAGGCGACCGAGGCCCGCACCCTGGCCCGGCAGGCCGAGGCCACCGCCCGAGACTCCAGCGCCAAGCTGGCCCTGCTGGAGGCCCGCGTCGCCGAGACCTCCATCCAGCGCTCCCAACTCGAAGAACTGATCCAGAGCCTGGCCCGCTCACGGGACGAGAACGTGCTGTCCGACCTGGACGCTGCGATCCGCGTGGCCCTGCAGCAGGCCGCCATCACGGGCAGTGCCGAACCTCTCGTGCTCACGCTCAAGCAGGCCGATGAACGCCTGGCGCGCTACAACCAGCCGCGCCTGGAGCGCGTGCGCCGCGCCGTGGCGCAGGACCTCGACCGCACGCGGGGCGCCGGCGTCACCGACATCACCGTGCTGACCATCCGGCTGGACGAGGTGATCCGGCTGATCGATGAATTGCCCCTGGTCTCCGCACCCGAACGCAAGACCGCAGCCCATGCCGCCGCGGCCGAGGCCGCGGCGCCGGCCCGGCCCGCCAGTGCCGCGACCTGGAACGAGAGGCTTGTCTCGGGCTGGACCCAGTTCAGCAGCGGCTTGTGGCAAGAGGTCAAGAGCCTCGTGCGGGTGACGCGCATCGACCAGCCCGAAGCCGCGCTGGTGGCGCCCGACCAGGCCTTCTTCCTGCGCGAGAACCTGAAGCTGCGGCTGCTCAACGCCCGACTGGCGCTGCTGTCGCGGCAGTTCGACACTGCGCAGGGCGACCTGCGCGATGCCCAGCAGGTGCTGGAGCGCTACTTCGACCGCAGCGCCCGGCGCGTGGCCGGGGCTGCTGAACTGCTCAAGCAGGTCACGGCGCAGGCGCGCCTGGTCAGCGTGCCGCGGCCGGATGCCACCCTGGCCGCCATTGCCACGGCCTCCGCCGGGCGCTGACGCGCACCGCGACCCTGATCAGCATGCGCGGCGTCATCTGGTTGGTGCTGGTGTTCGTGGTGGCGGTGGTGAGTGCCACCACGCTGGGCAGCAACGATGGCCTCGTCAGCGTGTACTGGGGCAACTGGCGCACGGACCTGTCGCTGAACCTGTTCGTGCTGATCGTGCTGGGTGCCTGCCTGGTCCTGATGTCGGCGGTGCAGGCCATCAATTCGCTGGTGAGCCTGCCGCGCCGCGCCGGCGAATGGCGCGCGCTGCGCCGCGAGCGCGCCGGGCAGGCGGCCCTGCGCGAGGCCCTGACCGAGTACTTCAGCGCCCGCTACGGCCGTGCCCGAAAGGCCGCCCAGCGGGCGCTTGTGATCGCCGAAGGCACCTCGGCGCTGGAAGGCGATGCCGAGTTTTTGATGCTGTGCCAGCTGCTGGGCGCCGGCAGCCTGCACCGGCTGCAGGACAAGCCGGGCCGCGACGAAACGCTGCGCCGCGCCCTGCGCACCGCCACCGGCATGCTGCGGGGGGCGTCGCGCCGCAGCGAAGACGCCGCGCGGCTGCTGGCGGCCGAGTGGGCTCTGGACGACCGCGACGGCCCGCGGGCGCTCGAGGCGCTTGAAGCCCTGCCGCCCGGTGCCGCGCGCCGCACCCATGCGCTGCGCCTGAAGCTGCAGGCCATGCGCCTGGTGCGCCGGCCGTTGGAAGCCCTGCACACCGCGCGCCTGCTGGCCAACCACCAGGCCTTCTCGCCCGTGGTGGCGCAGAGCCTGCTGCGTTCGCTGGTGGGTGAAACGCTGGAGGGCGCGCACGACATCCAGCAGCTGCGCCGCCTGTGGAGCCAATTCGACGTGGCCGACCGGCGCGATGCCCAGGTGGCCGCCCGCGCCGCCCTGCGGGCCGTGCAGCTGGATGCCGCCGAAGACGCCCGCCAATGGCTACGGCCCTTCTGGGATCGCTTGTCCGAGTTGCCGCGCGAAGACCGCGAGGCCGTGGCGCTGGCGCTGATCGAAGCCCGCGCGGGCATTGGCGGCGACTGGCTGCCGCGCCTGGAAGCGGCCGCCCAGGCCTATGGCCACGAGCCCGCAGTCGTGGCGGCAGTGGGCATGGTCTACGCCGAGCGCCAGCTCTGGGGCAAGGCCCGCCGCCTCCTGGAGCAGGCCGCCGCGTCCCCCGGCCTGGCCGCCCGCACCCGCCGTGCTGCCTGGCGGCAACTGGCGGCGCTGGCGCGCGAAGAATCCGACGAAGCCCGTGCCGCCCGCTGCGAACAAGCCGCCGCCGCGCTGGACTGACGGCAC
Source organism: uncultured beta proteobacterium (assembly GCA_903822435.1). Taxonomy (GTDB): domain Bacteria; phylum Pseudomonadota; class Gammaproteobacteria; order Burkholderiales; family Burkholderiaceae_C; genus Rubrivivax. Next base: position 17,073 of record CAIJPE010000318.1, read on the forward strand.
AAGTCAAATCGCCTGCTATACTGCGAGGCTGCGCGGCTGTAGCTCAGCTGGATAGAGTACTTGGCTACGAACCAAGGGGTCGTGGGTTCGATTCCTGCCAGCCGCACCAGTAAAACAAGAAATGAATCAACGGGTTAGCTCCACAAGGGCTAACCCGTTTGGCTTTGTGGGGCTTCAGATTCTCACTCTGGTACCCGTTCGCTGATTGCTCTTGTTGCACGTGCCCGCGGAAGTGGTGGCGCGGACTCAAGGCCGCAGGCTCAGTGCCATTGCCGACAGGCACTACCGAATGCGTCCGCTCGACTTGTTGCGGATGTGGCACGCGCACATGCAAGCGTGGATGCTCGATCAGACTCGAGCCGTTCTTTGCCGCACTTCGACGAAAATTCGTTGGCCCCGGTGCCGAGTCGTTGCCGCGGCTGACTGCAGTTTCGTCGCTCGGCTTCGGACAACCCTCGGGACTTCAGGAGTAACGCCAGCTGAGCATCACGGGAGCCTGCCACTGCGGCAAGACGTCATTTCGCATGGATGCCGAGATCGCAGCGCAACTCTCGCGCTGAACTTGTTGGTTCTGGGCCTAACGCGGTGCGCTTCTCGAGTACAGCGTGCTCGACCAGTTTCACGTGAAGACCATGACCGCTGACGACTCCGTCTGAGGCTGGAAGACGAAACAGGTCGCGCACCACCTCTACGCCAAATGCGGCTGCGCGAGCTTCAGCGACAGCCCGGCCTTCGAACCCGACGGCAATGGGCACGCCAGTGCCTGCCGAACAGGGGCCAACCCCCGACCATTCGAAGATTTCGATGTTGCGCCCGTCTCGATCGTCGTCATCGACCGAACGCACCTTTGGTGGTTGATTGCACGTCAGGGTTCGACCCACAACGGGTGCGCCAGCGAACTGTGACGCCACAGGAAGTCTGGCCCACTCAGCGCTTCATCTCGGATTGTTGAGGATCCCATCATGGAACACACCCTGCCCAAGCTGCCCTATGCGCAAGACGCCTTGGCGCCGCACATCTCCCTCGAGACCATGCAGTACCACTACGGCAAGCATCATCAGGCGTACGTCGACAATCTCAACAAGCTGATCAAAGGTACCGAGTTTGCCGATCTCCCGTTGGAGGTCATCATCAAACAGGCGCCCCCGGGTGGGATTTTCAACAATGCCGCGCAAGTCTCGAACCATTCCTTTTTCTGGCAGTGCATGACGCCGCAGGGTGGCGGTTCACCCACGGGCGCGCTGGCCGAGGCCATCGCCAAGACCTGGGGCACGGTGGACAAGTTCAAAGACCTGTTCCTCGCGCAGGCCGTCGGCAACTTCGGGTCAGGCTGGACGTGGCTGGTGAAGAAGGCCGATGGCTCATTGGCCGTGACCAATACAACCGGGGGGCAAACGCCACTCACCGGCAGCGACAAGCCGTTGCTGACAGTCGATGTGTGGGAGCACGCGTACTACATCGACTATCGCAACCAGCGCCCGAAGTTCGTCGAGGCTTATCTCGCGCATTTGGTGAACTGGCAGTTCGCTGCGCGCAACTTCGCATAGCGATGGCCCAAGTGGTCTGCGCAAGGCAACGTCATCGCCTGTGCGCCAGCGCACAGACCCACGGGCCGGGCCAGCCCAAAGTAGCTCTGCCAGCCGACGGCTCGCCGCGCACTGTTGCAACCCCAAGGATGTCTTGCCATGAAACCGTCCTATCGAATCACCGCTTTCTCGCTCCCGCTGGCCCTTGTGTCCCTCTTGCTGGGAAGCGCGGCGTGGGCTGTTGACCTCAAGCTCACGGGTGACAACGAGGTTCCGCCCGTGACGACGGCCGCCTATGGCAACAGCATGATCGCCATCGCTGCTGACGGCACCTTGGCAGGCAGTGTGAAGACAACGGGCATTTCGGGCACGATGGCGCACATCCATCTGGGATCGACCGGCAAGAACGGACCGGTGATCGTCCCCCTGACGAAAGGGGCTGACGGCGAGTGGGCAGTACCTCCGGGCGCCAAGCTCACGAGCGAGCAAATGAAGAGCTTCAAATCCGGTGATCTCTATGTCAACGTCCACAGCGAGGCCCACAAGGGTGGCGAGATCCGCGCCCAAATGATCCCCTGAGGGACTTGACGACCAGGTACACGGGTCAGAGCGCACCCGTCCCGCTCGAGTCACGTGAGGCACCCAATCACGGTGTCGAGGCACTGTGTTGGATCAGTGCCATGCCGACCCACTTGGCGCGCAGGGCATGCGTTCGAATTGGCCTGCAATGGCCGCGCCCGACTGCTCGGGAGTGCAGCACTGCGGCCCTGCGGCATGCACGAACATGGGCTGCTGTGAACGCACGATGCCAAGGGGGCACAGTCACCCCGATGCCGGAGCAAGCCATCACCACTCAGAATGCGGAGATGATCGACGAGAAGGCGGATCGCGTCGAAGAGACGACGACGCCGCTGACGCCCGTGATCTACGAAACGGTACGGAGAAGTGGCGAGCAGGAAATGTCTCGTCCGCCCTGGTCGCTCGCCTGGTCCGGCGTGGCAGCGGGCATGTCGATCAGCTTTTCGCTGCTGGCCCAAGCCATCATTCGACAGCACCTGCCAGACGCGCCCTGGCGCGATCTCGTGGCCGCCATGGGCTATCCGGTCGGATTCGTGATGGTGGTGCTCGCGCGCCAACAGCTCTTCACGGAGAGCACCATCACCGTGATCCTGCCATTGATCGTCAAGCCGTCGCGGCACAATTTCGAGCGCGCTGTGCGACTGTGGACGATCGTGTTGTGTGCCAACCTGGTCGGTACCGGCTTAGCGGCCTTGTTCTGCGCGCTGACGCCGGTGATCGATTCGTCGTTGCTGGAGCAGATGCACATCATCAGTCGCCATGCCCTGGCGCACGAATTCTGGCCGATGTTGCTTCGTGGCATTGGTGCTGGTTACCTGATGGCTGCGACGGTTTGGCTGATGCCGGCTGCCGGACCGGCTCAGTTCCAGGTCGTGGTGGTGATGACCTATCTGATCGGCGTCGGTGGCTTCGCTCACATCGTGGCCGGCAGCCTTGAGGTCTACCTCCTGCTGTTGAGCGGCGACCTGGGCCCGACGGCCGCGTTGAGCGGCTTCGCAGTGCCTGCCCTGCTGGGCAACATCATTGGTGGCAGCGCGCTGTTTGCGTTGATGGCGTATGCCCAGGTGCGGCAAGAAATCGAGCCCGAACCTGCGACCGATCCAGCGCAGCCTTGACCCCTGAACCCGGAGACATCGCGATGAAGAAGTGCACCACGAGTTCTGGCCGCAAGGCACCGGTGTGGCGGACAGGCCTGACCCTGGCCGTGGTGCTGACGCTCGTAGCGTGCGGCAACAATGCCATCCTTCCAATCGGAGCAGGCTATGGTCCCAACCCGACATTGCCTGCGCCCCAGCATCACCTGATACCCACGGTGTACATTGCCGACGCGCACGGCTGGCCTGCGGGGACCTTGCCGAACGTGGCCAACGACCTCCGAATTCAGGCATTTGCCAAGGACCTGGACCATCCGCGCTGGCTCTACACGTTGCCCAATGGTGACGTGCTGGTGGCCGAGACCGATGCACCGCCGAAGCCCGAAGACGGCAAGGGTCTGCGTGGATGGATCATGGGTCTGGTGATGAAGAAGGCCGGCTCGGGCCACCCCAGCGCCAACCGCATCATGCTGCTGCGCGACAGCAACGGCGATGGTGTGGCTGACGTGCAGACGGTGTTCATCGATAAGCTGAACTCGCCCTTCGGCATGGTCCTGGTGGGGCAGCGCCTTTTCGTGGCGGCCACCGACGCTGTGCTGGTCTTTCCCTACAAGACGGGAGACACGCGCATCGACGCTGCGGCGCAACGGCTTGTGGCGTTGCCCGCGGGGCCGATCAACCACCACTGGACGAAGAACATCATCGCCAGTGCCGATGGCACGAAGCTGTATGTCACGGTGGGGTCGAACAGCAATGTCGGGGAAAATGGCATGACGGTCGAAGAGGGCCGTGCGGCCATCTGGGAAGTGAACATTGACGGCAGCGGGCACCGTGAATTCGCCACCGGTCTGCGCAACCCCAACGGCATGGCCTGGGAACCGGGCTCGAAGGTGCTGTGGACCGTGGCCAACGAGCGCGACGAGCTTGGCGGTGACCTGGTGCCCGACTACCTCACGTCGGTGCGTGACGGCGGCTTCTACGGCTGGCCGTACAGCTACTACGGCCAGCATGTCGATGACCGCATTCAACCGCAACAGCCTGCGCTGGTGGCCAAGGCGCTGGCGCCCGACTACGCGCTGGGCTCGCACACCGCCTCGCTCGGCCTGGCCGCATCCGATGGGCAGGCATTGGCGCCGCGCTTCGCGCATGGCATGTTCATCGGCCAGCACGGTTCGTGGAACCGCAAGCCGCGCAGCGGATACAAGGTGGTCTTCGTGCCCTTCGAGGGCGCAACCCCTTCCGGATCTCCGGTGGATGTCGTCAGCGGCTTTCTGCACGACGACCAGGCCTACGGGCGCCCGGTTGGCCTGACGCTGGACAAGGGTGGCGCGCTGCTGGTTGCCGACGATGTGGGCAACACGATCTGGAGGGTCAGTGCGGCCGCCAGATGAGCTCGGGCGGCAGGCCCATCGCCGGCTGCTCTGCGCGCCGGCGCCATGTCGCTCGCATGCCTCCGCACATCGTGTGCTCTTGAACACACCAGCTTTGCGCGGCGACACGGTCGAATGCCTCAGAGGCCCAGGCCATGGCGGTTGAAGCGGAGTCGGGCGACATGGGAACCTGGCGACAGGGCGCTGCATTTCCAGTGTCAGGCAGACCCGCCCGTCCTCCGCACGCGCCCGTACCGGGGCACTTACGATCAAATTCGCTCATCCCACTGGAGAGACCATGACCACTACTGCGATCGATGCCCTGCATGACGTTCATACCGCCACGAACGACGTTCTGAAAGGGTACCGCGAGATGTCCGCGCGGGCCAAGCCCGACATTCAGCTTGTGATCCGCCGGCTCTCCGAGATGCACGAACGGCACGCAGCCGAGCAAGCGGCTGAACTGGCAATTTTGCGGGATCCGGGGAAGGACGATTCTTCGTTGCAGGGCACCGTGAACAAGGTTGTCGTGATATTGCGGGATTGGCTGACCAATCTCGACCGCGAAGTCCTGCCCGTTGTGCGGGAGGGTGAGGAGTCGCTGCGCAAGGAGTACGACAAGGCTCTGAATCACCGACTGGTCTCAGAGAACTCGTCTGTTGCTGAATTGCTGAAGACGCAGAGGCGGTCGATCAGCAGTGAGATTGCAAGCTTGCCCTGAAAGTGACCCCGGATGTGCGTCGTGCTCGTCTCGTCCTTCACCTCCGAGGAGAGCACATGAACCGATCTACAGCGGTGCGCCGCTTGGTTCTGTAGCCATCCTGAGGAGGCAGAAAGGGCAGCCGTTGCTCCCGTGATTTCGGCCAGGATGTTCGTGGCGGCGCCTGGCCGAAGTCAAGGGCGTGTTGACGGCCGTGACCCCTGCGCTGCAATGCTGAGCGCGCGGCCGCGTCTCGCACCCCACCCGCCGAAGCACATCACCTCCAGGATCGGACGCAGCGCCGCGATGGCAGTGTCCGTCCGTTCGGTGGACGAAGAAGGACACCATGCCGATCAGCGCATTCCTGTGCGATCCAAGCCGCCGATACTTCAGCTCGACACTGGCAGGGCCATGCGCACCGCCAGACTGGCCATGATCCAGAGAGTGCCCGCCACCATGATGACCAGCAGCAACGTCGAGAACAGGATCAGTTGCAGGTCTTCGCGATTGCGCTGGTAGCCGATGTGCAGGAAGAAGCGGAAGTGGACGACGATCTGCAGCAGAGCGCATGCGCCAATCACGCTCAGCATCGGCAAGCCCGTCAGCGCGGCTCCGTGCACCAGTGAGAAGGGCAAGAGCGTCAACACCAGCGCCAGCGCAGTGCCCCAGATATAGGCCTTGAATTCCTGGTGTTCCGCGCGCTTGCGTCGCGCCGCATCGCCGCCGAGCTGCTGTTGCTCGTTCATGCCAGCCCCCCCAAATAGACCACCGAGAAAATCGCGATCCAGACGATGTCCAGAAAGTGCCAGTACTGTGCGAGCCGCATGACGCCGAGCTTTACCTGCCGATCCACACCGTAGATCGCTATCTGGCCGATCAGGCAGATCAGCCAGATGCCGCCACCCAGGACGTGCAGGCCATGCAGAGGCACCAGGCCGAAGAACGCAGACAGGAAGCCGCTGCGGGTCGGCACCCCCCCCCGGGCGAACATCGATGCGAAGTCGTGAAGTTCAAAGCCAAGAAACGCCACGCCCAGCACCAGCGTCAGCGCCAACCACCCGATCAGCCGAACGGTGCCGTGCCGGTACTTGAGCGCCAGCGACGCCACGCCGAAGGTGAAGCTGCTGCCAAGCAGCAGCAGGGTCTCGACGAAGACACTCCGGATGTCGTAGAGCGCGCGCGGCCCGGGGCCGCCGGCGGTGGCGTTGACCGAAGTCAGGTAGGTGGCGAATGCCATGCCGAAAAGAATGGCGTCGCTCATCAGGAAGATCCAGAAACCGATCATCATGGCGTCGGCCGCATCGTGGTCGCGGCCGTGGGCGCGCCCAAGATTCAGACCGGGATGCTGGATGGCTCCATCACTCACGCCAGGCCTCCCGCGAGCCGCACTTCGGCGAGTCCCCGGTTGGCGCGCTTGCATTCATCGCCGCGGGCGATGGCATTTGAAGCAGCCACGGCGTCAAGCCAGCGAACATGTTCCTGCTGCACCTGCTGCGCTGGGACGGTGCGGGTGGTGTCGCGCGCGAAGCCACGCACGATGATCGTCGCGATGGCCGCGACGAAAGCCAGAATCACCGTCCACCAGATATGCCAGACCAGCCCGAACGCAAGCGCGAAGGCGAGGGCGCCGAGCACCGGACCCATGGCGCTGTTCCTCGGCATCTCGATATCGTCGTACTCGAGCGGCAGTGGGTAGGCCCTGCGGGCCTCCTTGGCGATCGTGAAGGCGTCGCGTCCGGTGACCCGTGGAATCACTGCAAAGTTGTAGGCCGGCGGTGGTGCGGACACCGACCATTCCAGGCTGCGGCCGTCCCATGGATCGCCGGCGAATACGCGGTTCACGTCGCGGTGCTTGATCGACACCCACAGCTGAACGACCAGCGCTAGCAGAGCTGCAGTGAGCAGGACGGCGCCGAGGAAGGCCACGATCTCCAGCGGTATATAGGACGGTTCGGTGTAAGCGACGCTGCGGCGAGGCAGGCCCATCAGGCCGAGTGCGTAGAGCGGGAAGAAGGCCAGCATGAAGCCGAAGATCCAGCACAGCGCGGAAACCTTGCCCAGGCGTTCATCCAGGCGGAAGCCGAAAGCCTTGGGGAACCAGAAGTGGTAGCCGGCCAGCAGGCCGAACAACGCGCCGGGTATCGCCACGTTGTGGAAATGCGCTACCAGGAACACGGTGTTGTGCACCTGATAGTCGATGGTGGGGCTGGCCAGCAGGATGCCGCTGATGCCGCCCAGCACGAACAGGTAGATGAAGCCGATCGAGTAGATCATCGGCACGGTAAATCGCACGCGGCCGCGGAAGATGGTCCACATCCAGTCATAGATCTTCACCCCGGTGGGGATGCCGATCAGCATGGAAGCGATGCCGAAGGCCGCATTGAGGTTGGCGTTCTGACCCATCGTGAAGAAGTGGTGCATCCACACCGTGAAGGACAGGACCGCGATGGCCACGGTGGCCCACGTCATCGACCTGTAGCCAAAGAGCGCCTTGCCGGAGAACGTCGAGATGACTTCCGAGAACACGCCGAATGAGGGCAGCACCAGGATGTAGACCTCAGGATGACCGAACAGCCAGAAGAGGTTGGCGAAATTCATCATGTTGCCGCCAAGCTCGTTGGTGAAGAAATGGAAGCCCAGGTACCGATCCAGCGCCAGCTGCGCCGTGGCGACCGTCAGCGGTGGCATCGCGAAGATCATCAGGACGGCGGCGCACAGCGCCGTCCAGGTGAACAAGGGCATGAACATCAACTTCATCCCGGGTGCGCGTTGCTTGAGGATGGTGACCGCGAAGTTAAGGCCGCTGAGCGTCGATGCCAGCGATGCCAGCGCGAGGGACCAGATCCAGTAGTCCGGCCCTACGCCTGGGCTGAAGCTGGCCTCGGTATAGGGTGGATAACCGAACCAGCCGCCTGTCGAGAACTTGCCGATGCACAGTGAGACCATCACCAAGGCCGCGCCGGCCGCCGTCAACCACAGGCTGATGGAATTGAGCACGGGGAACGACACGTCCCGTGCGCCGATCTGCAGCGGCATCACGACGTTGATGATGCCGGTGAGAAACGGCATGACCACGAAGAAGATCATGATCGTGCCGTGGGTGCTGAACAATTGCGCAAAGTGCTCGGGCGACAGGAAGCCACCGTCGATGCCGAATACCTGCTGCGCCCGCATCAGCACCGCCTCTGCCAGCGCCCGGAGCATCATCACGAAAGCGAGCGCCACGTACATGATGCCGATCTTCTTGTGATCGGGGCTGGTCAGCCAATCCGCCCACAGCACCGTCCAGTTTTGGTGTCTGGTGATCAGCGCGATGCAGGCAAGCGCACCGATAACGACCACCGAGGCGGCGCCGGTGCCGATGACGCCGTTGATCACGTTATCTCGAGTCGGGTCGTTCAGCATTTGCCAGAACGGCAGCGCTTCAAGACTAAGCCGGCCCCCTGGATGCTGAAAGATGTCGGCGAGATTCATTTCGCTCGAAATGTCGCGGGCAGGGTGGATTGAGGGGCCGTGCAAACAGGGACGCCTTTCAGCTCTTGCCCGGCGCCCGCCGTCTCCGCTGTGGTGCCCGCCATGGTGGCCATGACCACGGCCGCAAACAGGCCCGCACTCGCACCGTTGAAGTACATGTGACCATCTGGCGCATTGGGGCTGGACAGTGCGGCCATCAATTCGGCCCGGGTGCTGCGTCGGGAAATGGCGCGCAGGCTCTGCTCGTTGAGTGGCATGCCGTTGGAGCGGACTTCGGCAACCCACACGTCGAATCTCTCAGGCGTCATCGCCACAGCGGTGAAGCGTTGCTGATGAAATCCATCGCCGTTGTACATGTTGTTCTCGCCCAGGGACTGCCCGGGTCTGTCGGCCTGCAGATGAAGCTGCGTCACCATGCCGCCCATGGCGTAGATCTGGCTACCCAATGCAGGGATGTGCAAGGATTGCATCACGGTGGCCGACGTCAATTGCATCGCCATCGGTCGACCTGCCGGCATGGCCAGCACGCCGATGCTGGCAATGCCCAGGTCGGGATAGATGAACAGCCATTTCCAGTCGTAGCCGATGACCTGCACGCGCAACTCGGCTTGTGCGGAGGCCAGCGGCCTGTAGGGATCCAGCGCCTGCGTATCGCGCCACACCATGCTTGCCAGAACCATCACGATCACCACTGGACCAGCCCACGAAGCGATCTCCAGGAACCCGGAGTCGTGCCAGTTGGGGGTGTAGCGCGACGACTTGGCGCCGAACCGGTAACGCCAGAGGAACCCTGCGGTCAGCGCAAACACGGGAATGGCCACAAACACCAGCAGCAGGATGAGCACTTGGACAAAGTGAAGGCGCTGGGCTGCTGCCACCGGGCCTTGCGGATCGAGAAAACTCAGGTTCGTCAAGGCGCTGAAATCAGCCAGCATGGGTGCGGCTCAGCGCGCGGCCGCGCAGGCGGCCGTACTTGTGGCTGACCCCGCCGATGGTATCGATGCTGCCGCTTTGCAACTTGGCATTTGTCTAGAGATGGACGGTGGCGCGGTTCGGTTCGGCCATACGAAGGCGGTGATTGGACACTCCGACCCTGCGACATTGCCGACACGCGGTCTGTGCGGTGGAGTACATCGCCAGCGCACATCGGCGCCGCGACCGAGCCGCCAAGGGCCTCACAGACGCCCCGAAGACGCCTCGAAGACGCAGGCCTGCCACGACGTCCGCCCGGATGCCCGGCGAAATGAGGCGGGGGGAGCGTGCGCCTGTGGATGCGTGCGATCTCGAACAGACGATGTCGTCGCACGGACCCAAGCTCGATGCCATGAACAAGCACCTTGCCGGATACCTTGCTGTCGTTTGTGTGATCGTCGCCCTGGACCTGCTTTGGCTAGGGCTTGTCGCCAAGGCGATGTACCGGCAAGCGATCGGGCACCTGATGGCCGAGCAGCCCCGGCCCCTGGCGGCAGGGGCCTTCTATGTCCTGTATGCGGCCGGGCTCATGATCTTCGCGGTGGTGCCGCATGCAGAGGACCCGGCCTGGGGCAAGACGGTGTTGATGGGGGCACTGTTCGGCTTCTTCGCCTACGCCACGTACGACCTCAGCAACCTGGCGACGCTCAGGAACTGGCCGATTCGGCTGACCCTGGTTGACATGGCCTGGGGCACGCTGCTGAGCACCGCGGCGGCGGCGGCCGGCAAGGTCGCTCTGAGCTGGGCGGCAAAGGCTTGATCGGTCCGACTGGACGGCGTGGATTGCCCGCTGTGTCGCCGAGTCGCAACGTCGAACCCGGCCACCTTGCGAAGGAAGGTTGAACAGCGGCACTCGACGCTGGAATGGTGGCCGGCCTTCCAAGACAAGAACGAGGCTGCGACTGCTGTCTCGACCACCACCGCAGCAGGAGAGACCTGGAACAGCCTGCGCTGGGTCGAACTCGGGCCGACTGCAGTCAAGAAGCCATCGGTGCCAGACGCCGGTGTCCCTTGACGTCGTAGCGGTCCAGCATCATCACCTTGTCCCACGCCTTGATGAAGTCCTTCACGAAGCGGGGGTGACCATCGCTGCCGGCATAGACATCGCTGATCGAACGCAGCTGCGCGTTGGCCCCAAAGACGAGGTCGTTGCGTGATGCCCTGAACTTCGGGGCGCCCGATGCGCGATCCTTGAGCACGAAGCTCATGCCATCCGCATGGGACTTCTCCCAGACCAGATCGGTGTCGGTCAGGTGGACGAAGAAGTCGTTCGTCAAGACGCCGACCGTATTCGTGAAGATGCCAATGTCCGATCCATCGTGGTTCGCATTGAGCACACGCAACCCTCCCGTGAGTACGGTCCATTCCGGTGCGGACAGCTGCATCAGGTTGGCCTTGTCGAGAAAGAATTCCTCCGGAGAGACGCCCTGCGAGATCTGTCCGAAGCGCTCGTCGGTGTAGTTGCGAAAACCGTCCACGACGGGCTTCAACCACTCGAACATCTCCCTATCCGTGAGCTGCTGCGTGGTATCGACCCGGCCCGGCGTGAACGGGACCGTGGCCTCGATGCCCGAGTCACGAGCCGCACGTTCGACGGCCACGCAGCCGCCCAGAACGATCAGGTCCGCCAGCGAGATCTTCTTGCCAGCGCCCTGCTTGCCGTTGAACTCAGCCATGGTGGCGCGCAGCTTCTCGACGACCGGAGCCGCACGGCGGTTGACCACCCAGTCCTTCTGAGGCGCCAACGCCAATCGTCCGCCGTTCGCACCGCCACGCTTGTCGCTGTCGCGGTACGTCGCGGCCGCAGAGAAGGCGGTGAAGACGAGATCGGACACCGACAGACCCATGGTCAGGATGGCCTGCTTCAACCCCACGATGTCCTCCTCGTCGACCAGCTCGTGCTTGCACTCTGGCAGGGGGTCCTGCCACAGGAGCCCATCCTCGATCCTCACCTCCGGGCCGAGGTAGCGATGCCGGGGTCCCATGTCGCGGTGGGTCAGCTTGTACCAGGCCTTCGAGAAGGCCTGGGTGAAGGCGTCGAAGTCCGTCAGGAACTTCTCGCAGACTTTGCGGAACTCCGGATCGACCTTGAGCGCGATGTCGCTGGTCATCATCATCAGATCGTTCATCTGACCTTCGACGTGCGCATCGGGTGTCTTGGGCGCGTTCGGGTCCGTCGGCGTCCACTGCAGCGCACCGGCCGGACTCTTGATCTGCTTCCATTCGAACTTGAAGAGGTTCTCGAGGTAGCTGTTGTCCCACTGCGTGGGGTTGGGCGTCCAGCTGCCCTCGATTCCGTTGGTCATCGTGTATTGGGCAAAGCCCGGGCCCTTCGGATTGGCCCATCCCAGACCCATGGCTTCCATGGGCGCGATTTCGGGAGGCGGACCTACATCCTTCGGAGACACCATGCCGTGGCTTTTGCCGAACGCGTGGCCGCCCGCGATCAGCGCCACGGTCTCTTCGTCGTTCATCGCCATTCGGGTGAACGAGATGCGGATGTCGCGAGCTGACCCCATGGCATCGCCATTGCCGTAGGGCCCTTCCGGATTCACGTAGATCAGCGCCTGATGCGTTGCCGCCAGCGGATTTTCGAGATCGTAGTCGGGATCGCCGTTCTTGCCGCGCCAGCGCTTGTCTCGCGTGACCATGCTGTCGAAGCCATCGACGTGCTTCGGGTCCCAGATTTCGGGGCCCCAATACGTCGCGTTGTCGGCTTCCCAGGCGTCGAGTCGCCCGCCACCGAAGCCGTAGGTCGGGAACCCCATGATCTCCAGCGCGCAATTGCCGGTCAGGATCATGAGGTCGCCCCATGACAATCCGCTGCCGTACTTGTGCTTGATCGGCTGCAGGAGACGGCGGGACTTGTCGGTGTTCCCGTTATCCCACCAGCTGCTGATGGGGGCGAAGCGCTGCATGGCCGTACCGGCGCCGCCTCGGCCGTCGGCGATCCGGTAGGTGCCGGACGCGTGCCATGCCATGCGAACCATCTGCGGACCGTAGTTTTGATAGTCTGACGGCCACCAGTCGACCGAGGTGACCAGGAACCGCTTGATGTCCTGCTTCAGCGCCTCGAAGTCGAGCTTCGCGAACTCCGCGGCATAGTCGAAGTCCGGGCCCATCGGATCCGCCGCAAGACCGTTCTGATGCAGGAGTTCAACCCGCAGACGGTCCGGATACCAGTTCTCCAGGGTCGGAGGCGTTCCGAACGCTCCGCCTACCCGGTCTCCACCGAACGGACACTGGCCCTCCAGCTGGGGAGTGGCGGTGTTGGTCTTGTCAGGGATGGCCGTGTTCATCGGTGCGCCTTTCGAGGCGGTTCGAACTCAAGCGGGGCGGCATGGCAACGCGCCTCGCGTGCGAAGCGATGAAAATGGCTTCATCTGCTGCCAACCGGACGTGCTGCTCGGTCGAGCGACGCGTCATGATCTGGCGGTACCTGACCCGTCCGACCCTGCGGCGGCCCGATGCGGGATGAGAAGTCAGCCATCCAGGCAATCGACGGAAGACACCACATGCCGCCGCTTTCAATTGCGGTAACGAGGTCGCTGGCTCAAACCATCGACCGACAAACCAAGATCTCGCAGAGCGATCGGCTCACCCGTGCTTGTCGGGCACATGCTTTGGCTGCTCTGACCAAGTCGCCGGCTCATCGTGACCGTCGGCTTCGGCCACCGCGGCGGTCTCCTGCACGTTGTCGGGTGCATGATGGGCGGGCGCGTAGATCGCGTAGACCTGCATAGGCGTCGTTCCCGTATTGGTGATGTTGTGCCAGGTTCCCGCCGGAACGAGCACGCACCAACCGTTCGCCACCTTCTTCTCGAAAGTCAGCTTGTCCTTCGCGGCACCCATTTGCACCAAGCCCTGCCCGGCATCGAGGCGCAGGAACTGGTCGGTCTGCGGATGCGCTTCGAGTCCGATGTCGCCGCCCACGGGGATGGACATCAGCGTGACTTGCAAATATCGCCCACTCCAAGCCACTGAACGGTAATTGGAGTTCTCCTTCGTGGCGACCTCAATGTCGAACGACTGCGGTTGCGGTCCGATGTCTTTAATCCGTGTAGAAACGCTGCCCACGCTGGGCCTCCTCATGACTGCGACAAAAAGGCCCTGCCCCAACGCTCACACTGTGGCGCGTTCAGGATCGCATTGCCGTGCTGGACATAGGCCGAATGGGCCGAGTGAGAACAGAACGAGGGCGACAACGCCGACAAGCCAGACCAGTCGAATGATGATGGGTGAGCCTTGCCTGCGCTGCTTGCATTCGAGCGGGCCCAAGCCGCCTGGAGTCTGCGGGTTGCCCTTCCTTGGTTCCGCTTGGTGAATCTACAGCCGGTCCGGCGGAACCTCTGTTCGGTGGCGCACTGACCGACATGATCGGCCGTCAGTCAGGTTTCCCCGTCGGCCATCGGACTTCATCCATGGTTGTGTGGGTGTGCAGCGTTGGGGTAGGGCGTCTGGCCACCGTCGACTGCTCTCTTCGGTCGCGAAATGGCTGCCTCGGCCCTGATTCGTCGGCCGCACAATCAGGTTCGCCGCCAGGAAGGCGACTCGCGTCCGAGTCGATTTCAGCGCACTGAACATCCCGCGAGCCGCGCGCGCACTGGTTGGCGCCGCGAGGTCCTCGAGTGTCTATTCGATAGCGCTGTCCTACGCCGACTCGGGGCTTTTACGCACCGCAGGAGGTCGCGACGCGCGGGACGATCGGGGCGATGCAGCCACGGTCATCGTCGATGAGTCCGGATATGAAACAGAGTTCAGGGATGGTGCGGGTCCGGGGAGCGCGCGAGCACAACCTGAAGAACGTCGACGTTGATGTGCCGCGCGACGCGCTGGTCGTCTTCACCGGCGTGTCGGGCTCTGGCAAGTCGTCGCTGGCCTTCGGCACGCTCTACGCCGAATCGCAGCGGCGCTATTTCGAATCGGTGTCGCCCTACGCCCGGCGCCTGATCGACCAGGTCGGCGTGCCCGACGTCGACAGCATCGACGGCCTGCCGCCTGCCATCTCGTTGCAGCAACAACGGGGCACGCCGAACGCACGGTCTTCCGTGGGCAGCGTCACGACCTTGTCCAGCCTGCTGCGCATGCTCTATTCACGCACCGGAAACTACCCGCCGGGCCAGTCGATGCTGCATGCGGAAGACTTCTCGCCCAACACCACACAGGGTGCATGCCCGAGCTGCCACGGCCTCGGGCGGGTCTATGAGGTGACCGAGGCGTTGATGGTCCCCGACGCCTCGTTGACGATCCGCGCGCGCGCGGTGGCGGCCTGGCCGACCGCGTGGCAGGGCCAGAACCTGCGCGACATCCTGGTGACGCTGGGCCACGACGTCGACCGCCCGTGGCGTGACCTGCCGCAACAAACCCGCGATTGGATTCTGTTCACCGACGAGCAGCCCACGGCGCCGGTTTACGCCGGGTTCACGCCGGCCGAAACGCGGGCTGCATTGAAGCGCAAGGCCGAACCCAGCTATCAGGGCACCTTCATCGGCGCCCGAAAGTACGTGCTCCACACCTTCGCGACTTCGCAGAGTACGTTGATGCGGCGGCGCGTGGCACGATTCATGAACGGCAAGGCCTGCCCGATGTGCGATGGCAAGCGGCTCAAGCGGGCAGCGCTTTCGGTCCGCTTCGCCGGTCTTGACATCGGTGAGATGGCGCGCCTTTCGCTCGACCAACTGGCCCAGGTGCTGGCGCCGGCGGCGGGTGGCGAGTTGCAAACCGGTCGCGGTCGCGTCAAGGATGACGGGCGGTCACCCGAGAAGCGCATCGCGGCTCGGCGCCTCGCCGCCGATCTGCTGGCGCGTCTCGCATCGCTTCGCCGGCTCGGGCTTGGCTACCTGTCGCTGGAGCGCAGCACGCCGACGTTGTCGCCCGGCGAACTTCAGCGCCTGCGGCTGGCCACGCAGATTCGCTCGAACCTGTTCGGCGTCGTCTACGTGCTCGACGAGCCCTCGGCCGGCTTGCACCCGGCCGACAGCGAGGCGCTGATGGAAGCGCTGGACGAGCTCAAGCGCGCCGGCAACTCCATCTTTGTCGTTGAACACGACCTCGACGTGATGCGCCGCGCGGACTGGCTGGTCGATGTCGGCCCCGACGCCGGCGAACGCGGGGGCTGCGTGCTGTACAGCGGACCGCCGGAGGGCCTGATATCGGTTTCCGCTTCGCGAACGGCACCCTACTTGTTTCCGGTCGGCGACGCCCCGCGTCGGGTGCCCCGCGTGCCGCATGGCTGGCTGGGCTTGAAAGGCGTCACGCTGAACAACCTGCACGCGGTCGATGCGCGCTTTCCGCTGCAGGCGCTGACCGCGGTGACCGGCGTGTCGGGCTCCGGCAAATCGAGTCTGGTCACACAGGCGCTCGTCGGCCTGGTCCTTGAACAGCTCGGCAGCGAGCCGGTGACCGTCGAGCCCGACGGTGACAGGCTCGAGCCCGAAGACGTCTTCCGCGCGAGCGGGCACATCACGTCGGGGATGGACCGCATCAAACGCCTGGTGCAAGTCGACCAGAAGGCGATCGGCCGGACGCCCCGCTCGAACCTCGCCACCTACACCGGCCTGTTCGAACACGTGCGCAGGCTGTTCGCGCGCACACCCGCTGCACGGTCCCGCGGGTTCGATGCCGGCCGATTCTCGTTCAACGTGGCAAGAGGTCGCTGCCCGACCTGCGAGGGCGAGGGCTTCGTCAGCGTCGAACTGCTGTTCATGCCGAGCGTCTATGCGCCTTGCCCGGCGTGCCAGGGTGCCCGGTTCAACGAGGCGACGCTGGAGGTACGCTGGCGCAAGAAGACGATCGCCGAAGTGCTGTCGATGACGGTGGACGATGCGCTGGCGTTCTTCGTCGACGAGGACATGGTGGCGACGCCGCTGCGCTTGCTGCACGACATCGGCCTGGGTTACCTTCGCCTTGGGCAACCCGCCACGGAGCTGTCCGGCGGCGAAGCGCAACGCATCAAACTGGCGACCGAACTTCAGCGCGCCCAACGCGGCGATGCGCTGTACGTACTGGACGAGCCAACGACCGGTTTGCACGCCGCCGACGTCGATCGGTTGATGGCGCAACTCCAGCACTTGGTGGAGGCGGGCAACACCGTCGTCGTCGTCGAGCATGACCTGCGTGTGATCGAATTCTGCGACTGGGTCATCGACATGGGGCCGGGCGGCGGCGATGCCGGGGGAAAGGTGGTGGCAGCGGGGACTCCCGCCGCCATCAGCGCCGAACCCGCGAGTCGAACCGGGACTTACCTGAAACGCTCACTCGACCGCAAACCTGCGTGAAAGAGTGCGCACGCATCACCCTTGCGCAGAACGGGCGCCACGTTGGGTCTGATTCCAGTCTTGGAACCCCATGAGCCCATCTTCGGGCGCCTTGGCTTCGGCCGCCGCGAGCCACGGTTCAGCAGCCTCATCCCGCGCCAGCAGCCAGCAGCCAGCTGCCAGGCGCCGGGACAGGCGAGAGGCATACAAGGCCTGGCGTTCTCGGCCCGCTGGCGGCGGTCAGCGCGACCCTGGATCTGGCGGGTCATGCCTGTGCAATTGGGCGCTGACGCTGCACGGGATATCGCTGGCAGCAGCGTTTGCCGTCATTCGCGGCATCGAGGAAGCTGCTCCGGCAACGCATCGGCGAGGTCGGTCAGGTGGAGGCGCGCGCAGGCGTCTCAGGCATGGCAGTCTGTTCGGTGAGGCCAACAATCGCATCCGCCCTGGACCAGCGCTGCTGAAATGGCGCAGAGCCGGATTCGATGAACAGCCGTTTGATCATGGGAAAGCGCTTGCGCACCTGCCGTTCGACATCGGCAATGGCCAGCGCTGCGTCGGCAGCAGCCGTGCCTTCGTCGAAGTCGAGGTCCATGGTGACCAGTGCATCGTCGGGCCCCATGTACATCGACAGGATGCGCCCGACGTCCTTCACGCCGGTGACAGCCAGGGCCATGGTCCGTATGGCGCGAGCGGTCTCCGGACGAATGCCTTCACCGATGAGCAGATCTCGCGACAGCCAGGTGAGGAAGGTCGCCACTGCCGCCAGTAGCATCCCGATCAAGAGCGACGCTGCGCCATCCAGAACCGGCATGTCGAGACGATGGCTGAGCCAGATGCCCAGCGCGGCAATGGCCAGCCCCACGAGTGCCGCCGAGTCCTCTGCCAGGACGGTGTAGGTGGTCGGGTCCTTGCTCCGACGAATCGCCTCCCAGAATGGCGCAGCACCAGCCTGCCTCAGGAACTGACGCAGCGCGATCGTGAAGCTGATGCTTTCGAACAGCGCCGCGACCCCGAGTACGACAAAGTTCCAGGTGGGATCGTGCAGAGGCTGAGGGTGTCGAATGTGCTGCACACCTTCGTAGAAGGAGACACCGCCGCCCAGTCCGAAGATCAGCACCGCGACGATCAGGCTCCAGAAGTACAACTCCTTGCCGTGTCCGAAGGGGTGCTCTGGCGTGGCGGGCCGCTGGCTGAGACGGATGCCGACGAGCAGGAGCATGCCGTTGAAGGTGTCGACTGAGGAATGGATGCACTCCGAGAGCATGGCCGAGCTTCCGGTGATACCCGCGACCACGAGCTTCGTCGCTGCGATGGCGACGTTGGCCGCGATCGCACCGCAGATGGCAAGCTTCGAGCTCGTCATGAGGCAGCGGCCCTCGTGAGCCGTGCGGGTGTCGCCTCGACAGGCGCTAGACCCATCCGGCCCGACGCAATCGGCGATACACAAGGACGCATCCCAGCGCGGTCACGGCAACGGCCGTGGGATAGCCAGCTTTCCACTTCAGCTCGGGCATCCACTCGAAGTTCATGCCGTACAGGCTGAAGATGACCGTGGGGATAGCCAGGATCGCGCCCCAGCCCGCCAGGCGCTTGACCACCTCGTTCTGGTTGTTGGCCACCAACGCCAGATTGACCTGCATGGCCGTGGTCAGCATGTCACGCATGCCATCGACCAGACCCACAAGTCGCGAGACATGATCCTGGATGTCGCGGAAGTAGGCTCTCAGTTCCTTGGGGATCAAGTCCTCGTGCAGTCGCATCAACTCAGCGCTGATCTCTGCCAGGGGCAGCGCGGCATTGCGCAGCTCGAGCAGATGGCGCTTCAGCGCGTACAAGCGCTCGATCACGAGCCTGTCGAACTGATCCCTGAAGATGTCGGTCTCGATTGCGTCGAAGTCCTGCTCAAACTGGGCCACGACAGGTTGGTAGTTGTCAGCCACGAAGTCCAGGATCGCATAGAGGGCGAAACCCGGTCCCTTGGGAAGGCCCTTCGTGCCAGCTTCGCAGCGCTGCAGCACTTGTGCAAAGCTGGATGAGGCACCGTGGCGCACCGATACCAGGAAATTGGTTCCGACAAAGAGGTGCGTCTCTCCGTAAACCACCTGGTTGCCTTGCAACTGGGCCGTCTTGAGCACGATGAACAGCGAGTTGCTGTAAGCCTCGATCTTTGGGCGCTGGTGGGCGTGGTGGGCGTCCTCGATGGCCAGTTCATGCAGACCGAAAGAGTGCTGGATCTCTTGCAACGCTGCATCGTCGGGCTCATGCAGCCCAAGCCACACGAACGTGCCGGCTTGCTTGATGGCTTGGCCGATGTCGGCGATGGGTATGTCGCCGATCCGCTTTCCATCTCGATAGAGCACGCTGTCCACGAGGGATTTCATCGCCTTGGGCCTCTCGTGAACTCTTGCTCCGACCGTCCGCCATGGCGATTGGGTCACGAGGATCCGATCCGGTCGGTGCGATGGCCAACAGTGCGGACACTTTCGCGCGAGCCCGCGCGAAGGCGAGCCGACACGGCTGGACGACATCCTCCGTGGTGGCCATTGAAGGAGTTGGGTTCGCTCTCGCACAGACCGCGAGCCCGTCAGCGCCTATGTTCTCCATGGCGCCTAGGGCCTGAGGGCCCTCGCCAGTCACCGCAACGCGATGCCACCCGGCACTTCCCGGAAAGGCATCGTGTTCGGGCCGATTCCCTCACACAAGGAGCGAACATGGAAACCAACTACGTCACTCGCGACAACTTCGGCATGTACGCCAACAGCGGCTCTGGCCCAGGCCCCGCGCTGATGGGTGCCGACACTCTGTTGGGCAACGATGTCTACAACAAGGACGGCGAGGATCTGGGAGACATCAAGGAATTCATGATCGACATGGCTTCCGGCAAGGTCGCCTATGCGGTTCTGTCTTTCGGTGGCTTGCTCGGCATGGGCGACAAACTCTTCGCGGTGCCATGGGCGGCACTCGCATTGGATACGACGAACAAGCGCTTCACGCTCAATGTTCTGAAGGATGCGCTGAAGGACGCGCCCGGTTTCGACAAGGATCATTGGCCATCCATGTCGGACCGGACCTGGGCCAGCGGCGTGCACAAGTTCTACGGCACGCCCTACGCGGCGGAATGAGCCTTTGCGTCATGCATCGGTCACTCTGATTTTTAACTTCAACTGAAGGTCAAACCATGAACAAGGATCAAGTCAAAGGCACGCTCAAGGACGCAGCCGGCAAGGTGCAGGAGACCACCGGCAAGGTGATCGGCAGTACCGAGCAGCAGGTCAAGGGCATCCACAAGCAGGCCGAAGGTCAAAAGCAGAAGTCGGTCGGCGACGTGAAGGAAGTGCTCAAGGACATGACCGACAAGTGATCGACTTCCTGGCTCGTGGGAACGGGCCAGGCTCTCAATCGAAACAAATCAGCCATGACAAGTCCCGTGGGTTTGCCCACGCCAGGCGCATCGACGGGAAGACCTGACACCCGGTAGTGCGGTTTCAGGCCGGAGCGACTTCCTCGCTCCAGACCTTGAAACTACGCAACGTATTCGGCCCGAAGGTGCTGGCCAGGGCGACGTCGCAGGCGTCACGGCCGCGGGCGATCAGCACACGGCCGATTCTTGGCGTGTTGTTGCGTGCATCAAAGGTGTGCCAGCGGTCACCCAGGTAGGCCTCGAACCAGGCGGCAAAGTCCATGGGCTCCGGTGCGGGCGCCACTCCAATGTCGCCCAGATAGCCGGTGCAATAGCGCGCCGGTATGTTCATACAACGGCACAGAGTGATGGCCAGATGGGCGAAGTCGCGGCAGACACCCCGCCTCTCGTCGAAGACCTCCCATGCCGATCGCGTGCGGCGCGCGTGCTGGTAGCCGAACTCGATGTGCTCGTGGACAAAATTGCAGATGGCCTGTACCCGCTGCCAGCCGTCAGGGACGTCGCCGAAGCGCTGCCACGCAACCGGCGACAACAGATCGGTTTCGCAATAGCGGCTGCCCAGCAGATAGACCAGTGTGGCTGCCGGCAACATTTCGACCGGTGTCTGTACCAGTTGTGGCACCACAGCATCGGCCATGCCCGTGTCGTTGACCAAAGCGTTTGCACGGATGTTGAAATCCCCCTGCGGTGCCAGCAGACGATTGCACCAATTACCGAACAGGTCTCGGTACGCTGTGATCGGCACCGCCGGCTGCGTCGTCACATGATCGGGTTGCACCAAGTCGGCGGCTCGGGAGTAATGGATGCTCAGAGCCAGGATCATCGGCGTGGGCTGCGGGCATACGTAGCTCATCTCGAATCCGACACGAATCTGCACGGGATGTCCTGATTGACGCTCGATGGAAGGTGGATAAGGCTAGTGCTGCCATGACAGTGCCGTCTGTTCGATTGCGCACTGTTTGTTCGATCAAGGCCGGGCGACCGATGCGCTTGTACGTCCTTTGGCTGCCGATTGACGGACGGCTCCTACAGCCGGACGAGCCAGGCAGGCGCCTTGAGTGTGCACGCTCTCCGACGGCGCGGTGGTGAAGGCCGGGCTAGGCTGTGAGCAAGGCATCCAGCCCGCTCGTGGACTGAAGGGGCGCACCATCAAGGCCCGCTCAAACCCCCTCTGTTCGACCTCGGCCGGGCAGTCGATTCACATTCTCAAGGAAATCAACATGAGCAAGACCCAATCTGCTGAAGGCACCGACATCGACAAGGCCCGGACTGCGCCGGGCGGGGCTGCGGTGAATCGCCTTGCCAGCGTCGCCACCAGTGCAGCGCTGGGCGGTGCTGCCACAGGTGCCGTGGTGGGGGCTGTCGCAGGGCCCGTCGGGGCCGCGGTGGGGGCTGCGGTCGGCGCTATCGCAGCCGGGTTCGCGGGCAATGCAATCGTGGATGCGGTCGATGCCGACGCCGAGAGAGACTACTGGCGTGACAACTTCAGCAGCCGGCCGTATGTCGAACCCGACGCCGATTTCCTGGATTACGGGCCCGCCTATGGCCACGGCGTGGACAGTTTCGTCGCCAACCCGGACCGCAGCTTCGATGAAGTCGAAGCAGACCTGGCCCCACGGTGGCCGGCGGCGCGCGGCAGTTCAAACCTGGAGTGGGGCCGCGCGCGCCACGCATCGCGTGACGCGTGGGACCGCCTGAACGAGGCGGCGCAGCGCCGCCGGACCGAGGCGTTGCAGGCTGGCAAGCACTAGCCTGCCACGGGCGGGAGGTGTCTCCTTGCCAGCCGACAGCGCTTCGTGGTCGGTGCGCAAGATGCATACCTTCCGCTTGGTTGAACACCGGGCGGATAGGGACACCCGTGCGCTCCGATGCAGCAGTGGGCGGTGTGCATTCTCTCGAGGCATTGGAGGCCCGAAGATGCGCTGGTGGCGGCGCGTACCTCGGCCCATGCTCCCTGAAAGCTGTCCGCCGCCAATCGTGTGCGCCAGCGTACATACGAGGGCTGCGGGTGGTGTCATGCTGGGGCCATCCTAGGTATCGGAGGTGCCTCCATGAGCGTTCGTCCTGTGCCCCGTACGCCCGTTTCGGGACCTTTGGGTGGCGTGCTCAGGTCGTGGCCTCCGGGTTGTGCGAGCGAGACCCGGCCGGCGTGCGACGGCGATGTGGACGGAATCGGAGCCCTGGCCGCGCAATGCTCCGCAACAGTCTGCGTGCTGGTTGCGGATGACAACCCGGTGAACTTGATCGTGATCTCGGCGTTGATGGGGACGCGTGGTCTCGTGCCGGTGCTGGCGGCAGACGGGGCCGAAGCGGTGACGCTGGCCTGCGATCGGCGCTTCGACCTCATCCTGATGGATCTGCAGATGCCGATCCTCGACGGTTTGGCAGCGACATCAGCCATCCGCCGCTTCGAGAGCGCCTTCGCCCGACCGGCGGTCCCCGTTATCGCCTACACCAGTGCGTCCCCAGGCGGGGCCCTGCTGGCGAAACACGGCTTCAGTGGCGGCCTGAGCAAGCCTTGTGAGGACCAGGAACTGGAGGACTGCCTGCTCCAATGGTGCCCCACCTATCGCGCGGCGCCGACACGCAGCCGTGTCGCCTGAGGCGAGACAGGCTGCCATCCCGAGCGTGGGGTCCCTTGTGGGGCAGAGCCCCGAAGCGCTCATTGCCAACTTCACCTCGTGTCTCCACCGAGGCTCTCGCTGGCATGGCACGGTCGCTGCACCGCGGAGTCCTCCACGGCCTTGACCTCGTGCCTGCCAACCAGCTTGGACAACTCGGCAAGACCGATGGGCGGCACGGCCAGCCATGCCAGCGTGAAGGTGCGCTTGGCCAGGCCAGAGATGCGTTCCATCTGCTTGCGTTCACCGGCCAGCCGCGCGACCAGCAAGGGATCGCGCGTGCCTGCTGCCAGCACGCTCTTGTTCAGCACCCAGGCGTAGGGCTCGATGCCGGCTCGGCGCAGGTCCACCTGTAGCGCAGCCGCCTGCGACACCGGCGTGACCTCCGGTAGCGTCACCAGAATGATCCTGGTGTAGGCGGGGTCCTGCAGCCGCATCAAGGGCGTGACGATGTGGGCGGCACCGTGCCCTTCGAATTCGCGCGTCATTTGTCGGTGGTAGGCGCCGGTCGCATCCATCAGCAGCATGGAGTGGCCCGTGGGTGCGGTGTCCAGCACGACAAAGGCGCTGCGGCCTTCGCTGACGATGCGCGAGAAGGCGTGGAAGACCGCGACCTCTTCGGTGCAGGGCGATTGCAGGTCTTCCAGCAGCAGGGCCTGTTCCGCCGCGTCGAGTTGGGTGGACTTGGCCGCCATGATCTTGGCGATGTGGCGTTGCGTCTCGACCTTCGGATCGATGCGGCTCACCTTCAGGCCTGGCACGTCGCCGTCGAGCGTTCCGGTCAAGTGGGCTGCCGGATCGGTGGTGCTGAGGTGCACCGTCTTGCCGCGCTGGATCAGCCCCAGGGCCAAGGCGGCGGCCACTGTCGTCTTGCCGACGCCGCCCTTGCCCATCACCATGATCAGCCCGTGGCCGGCGGCGGCGAGTTCGTCGGCCAGCGCGTCCAGGCCCGCAGGCTTTTCACCGGCGACCAGGACCGAAGTCGTGGGCGCCGTGATCGGGCCGGCACCCGTGGTGAGCAAGGCTCGCAAGGCAGTCAGGCCGACCGTGTCGAAGCCCCTCAGTGGTACGCGGTCCTGCGGCAGCGCACGCAGTGGCGCGGGCATCGCGTCCAGCGCCTCCTGCCCCTTGTCCTCGATGGCGCAGGCGACCGCGTCGGTGCGCTCGCTGGCGTGGAACACGCCGTTGATCGCCAGCCGCTGGTTGTTCAGGCCGAGTTCATGCAACTCGATCGAGGTGTGCGCGGCTTCGGCAATGGCGCCCTTGTCCGGGCGCGTCACCAGGATCACGGTCGTCTTCGCCGGGTCGCACAGCGCGTCGAGCGCGGCCTTGAAGCGCACTTCCTGCATCTTCAGGCCCGAGTGTGGCCCCAGGCACGAGGCGCCACGGTCGTTGCCGTCGAGGAACCCGGACCAGGCCTTGGGGAGGCTGAGCAGCCGCAAGGTGTGCCCTGTCGGTGCCGTGTCGAAGACGATGTGGTCAAAGGATTCTGCGCCGTCGGACAGGAGCGAAGCGAACTCGTCGAAGGACGCGATTTCCGTGGTGCAGGCCCCGGACAGCTGCTCTCGCACGGTCGACAGTTCCTCCACGCTGGCGCCTGCGCCCATCTGCGCCAGGACCCGCTGGCGATAGGACTCGGCCGCGGTGTCGGGATCGATGTTCAGAACCCACAGGCCGGGCGCGTCGGGCACGGGTACCGGTGTGTTGCGCAACTCGATGCCGAGCATCTCGTCCAGATTCGATGCCGCATCGGTGCTGACCAGGAGCACCCGGCGGCCGGTTTGCGCGAGGGTCAGCGCGGCCGCGGTCGACAGGGACGTCTTTCCGACGCCGCCCTTGCCTGTGAAGAACAGATGTCGGGTCGGGTGATTCAGGAACCCGATGGGGCCCGGCGTCAGCCAAGTCGGCACCTCCTCGCGCGAGGGAATGCCGCCGCTGTGCACGACCTTGCCGTCGATCATCACGGCAGGGGTGGTCCGGACACCAGAATTTCGATCTGCATCACTCCACCGCGCGCCATGCTTCCCTGCAGTCGGCCCCCCTGGCGCCGCAGGGTCCCACCACGACAGCCTTGTTGGACAACATCGCCTTGACCGATCGATGGTGCTGGGGGCCGAAGGAATGTCGGTTCACTGTGTGCCTGCTCTCGGCTTCCGGCATTGAGCCACGTCAATGCACGCACCGCCATGCGGACGCCAGCCATGCTCCACAATGTGCGCGTGAAGTTCTGGCGGTTCAGTGCGACAGCGTACCCTGCCTTGGCGCGACGTGGCATCCTGGCCGCAGCACCCGAGGCGCTAGGGTTCGACATGCCATCCTCTCTGCTGCAGGCCCGGGGAGTGAAAGTCGGCAAGGATTCATGCCTTTGGGGAAACAGGTTGCTGAGGTTGCCTATGCCGACTTTGTCGCCATGGACATGGCGCCTTCATGGATACCAAGAACCACTGCGAGACCCCCCACGGAACGAAGGCGTCAAACGTCGCAAGTTGGTATGCGCCGCACCCCACCGAGTCACGGGCGTCGTTCCAGAAGGCTGGCCTGCCCAGGACCGCATCACTGGTCGGCGTCGGGGGTGGCGATCCCACGCTCGCAGACGATCTGCTCGCGCCTGGAAACACCCATGCGTCGGTGCTGGACATCTCCGCGAAGGCGCTCGAACGCTGGCGCCATCGGGCATGACCGTGCCGTGTTCCACGCCCTCACGGATGACGTTCAGCACAGTGCCCCTATTCTGCAGTTCCTGCGGCGCGCTCTTTCGATCCCCTTCATCCAGCCTGACTCGATCCACATCATGAAGACATTGGTCGTTTCACTGTCCCTCTTCGTCGCCGCACTCTCACTGCCGGCGCTCGCGGCGGATACACAGCGGCAAGCAGAGGTCGCCAAGCTCGGTGCCGACGTGATGCCGTTCAGCCTCAAGGCCACGACCCACATCTTCACCAAGTCGGCGGACGGTGGCACGCAGCGCGTGGTCGCCAGGAACGCGGCTGACGCTCAGCAGGTCAAGCTCGTGCGCGAGCACCTGCGCGACATCCAGGCTCGATTCCTGAAGGGCGACTATTCCGCACCGAGCCACATCCACGGCGCCGAAATGCCGGGCCGGGCCGACCTTCAGGCGGCCAGGCCCGGGCAGGTGGACATCGCCTACAAGGATGTGAAGGCGGGCGCCGAACTGACCTACCGCACAGCAGACGCCAGACTGGTCGCGGCCCTGCACCAGTGGTTCGACGCCCAACTGTCGGACCACGGCGCCGACGCGATGGCCGGGCACATGCACCACGACCATGGCGCGATGACGAAACCGTAAGGCGCCATTGCCTCGGACCGCCGCTTGCATGGGCGATGGCTGCGTCTGCTGCGCGCCTGGCGCCCTGTCCTGCCCACCGATCCCACAGCTCGGCGGGCAAGATCTGTTCCTGACCCCACCCGATTGGGCCCCGACTTTGTAAAGCGCCTTCTGGAACTTCCGGGCCGTCCGAAAACACCAGACATCCGGTATCGCAACGGCCGCATCGGCTCGCCATGCCCGGCAAGGAGCAACACATGGGTCTGCACCGGTCCCGCCCCCTGACCCTGTCGTCGCGCCTGGGCATGGCCTGTACGGCCCTGTTGCTGACGGGCGTCGCGGCGCCGGCCGGCAAACCGCCTCTACCGGTCTGCAATCTCACGATCGAGGTGCGCGCAGTCGTGCTCGGCATTGCGTCCCAGGGTGCGCTGTCGAGCGAGCCCTCCGGCGCCCCACCGGGCTTGACCGTCAGCAGCCGGCAGGCCGAACGGGAGCCCGTCGAGACGCAGCAGGTCCGTGTCCTCAACGGCGAAAGGGCGGCCTTGCGTTTGTCCAGTGCCGTGCCGTTCACCTGGGTGCAGGCGGTTGCGGGGCGTGCGGTGTCACCGCCCGCCGCCAAGGCTTCGGCGACCGGGACCGATGCCAGCCTGGTCAATGCAGTGACTTGGCTGCCCAGGGGGCAGAGCCTGGCGGTACAGCCAAGCTGGCCTGGTGGGCAGGCGGACGTCAAGCTGGTCATGGCCTGGGCACTGCAGCAGATCGACGATAGCCACGCCGGCCTGCCGACCGCCACGGGCCGGCAGGCGCAGACGACACTCGCGGTCCCGATCAACCAGTGGACGACTTTTGCGACCAGCGGCCAGGCCGAGCCTGCGCCGACCTCGGGCGTCTGGTCCACGCAGTCGCTTCGTGCCCGGATCGGGTACGCATGGCAGGTCCGGGTGCTCGATCGCTGACCGCGCTGGCGCGTGGGCGCGAAGTCGCTTGGCCGTGAAGGCTCTGAGGGGCTGCCTGCATGGGGGGCATTGTGGCCAGCTCCCCGGCGCGCTCCAGGGCTCCCGGTTCCGGCCTGCTGATGCCGCAAGAGGGTCTTTACAAAGTACGTTCCTGTGAAGTTGTGTTACCTGTCATGTCCGGGCCGCTAATAGGGTCTTGTTTGCCGGTCCTTATCGGCGCTTGAAGCCCGGGATGAACCCCGAAGATGAAGGCTCGCTTCCGACGACGGGCTGTCGCCGGATCTTCCAGTCCTGTTTCGGGAGTCCAGCATGGGCATGCGTATCGGCAATTCGGCAGCAACGGGCACGGCGCAAGGCGTCGGGGCCTCCAATTGGCAGCAGCGCCAGCAAAGCGTCAAGGACCTGATGTCGGCCTTGCAGGCAGGCGATCTGGGTTCGGCGCAGAAGGCCTTCGGCAGCTTGCCGGGTGCCAGCAACATTGCCAGCAGCGGCGGCAACAGCCCCTTGGCGCAGGTCGGCAAGGCCCTGCAATCGGGCGATCTGGCGGCGGCCCAGCAGGCCGCACAGGCGTGGCAGAGCGCCCGCAGCGGACACCACCATCACACGCCGGCCCCGAGCGCGCCGGTCGCGGCCGGCGCCACCGGGTCCTCGTCCCCAACGACAGGCACCGGCACCGTCCTGAACCTGACGGCCTGAGGCATGAGCAGCAACACCTCGGCCGGCCTGCGTCATCTTGGACCCATCGCGGGCATCGCAGCCCATGGCCACTGGCTGGCCACCGCGGGCTACGACAACCGCGTGATCCTGTGGGACAGCCGCAGCCGCCAGGCCTTGGCCCGGGGCTGCCACGACCACCTCGTCAACCAGTGCGCGTTCAGCGGCGACGGCCGCTGGCTGGTCAGCGCCAGCAGCGACTATTCGGCCCGCATCTGGGCCTTGCCGTCGATGCAGTTGCAGGCCGTGCTGTGTGGCCACGCCGACGATGTCGACATGGCGGTGTTCTCGCCCGACGACAGCCGCATCGCCACCTGTGCGCTCGACCGCTGCGTGCGCGTCTTCGATCTCGAAGGCCACTGCCTGGTCGCGATGCGCGGCCATACCGGCAACGTGCTGTCGCTGGCCTGGTCGCCCGACGGCCACGAGCTGGTGACGTCCAGCGTGGACGGCACGATCCGGCGCTGGGACATCGCCCGGGCTGTCGAAGTGCAATGCACCGACCTGTCGGTGCGCACCGATACGGTCGAGATCAGCCCGGCAGGCGCTGTGTACGCGGGTGACGACCACGGCCGCATCGCCATCATCCGCGGCGACGCGCTCTGCTTCGTGCAGGCCCACCGCGTCGGCATCAAGAAGATCGCATTGGACAGCCTTCGCGCCACGCTGGTGTCGCTCAGCTACGACCGCACCATCGCCGTCTGGCAGGTCGGTCCGGACGGCGACCTGACCGAGATCCGCCGCTCGACCCTGCCGGACTGCGCCTGGGCACGCGCAGCGGCCGTCCTGCCGGACGGCCGCATCGCCGTCGGCACCTTCGGTTCCAGCTATGCATTGTTCAATCCGCAGGACGGTCTCTGGGACCTGGACGGCGTGGTCGTCGGCCCTGCGATCAACGCCGTTCTGGAAGTCGACCGCCACGTCTACGCCGTGGGCGACTCCGGGCGGGTCTGGATGGACGGTGCACCGTTGGCCGAGATGGGCAGCCTGTGCAACTTCCTGGTGGCCGCAGCCGGCTGTGTCTACGCCGGCGGGCAACTGGGACGGCTGTTCGACGCACGCACGGGTGCCGTGGCCTACGAGCACCACGCGCCTCTGATCTGCGCGGTGGCCTTCGACAGAGACGGCACCCCGCATTTGGCCATCGGCACCTACACCGGAGAGATTCTGGTCTTCGCCGTCGGCCCGGCAGGCGGGCTGACGCGGGTGCAGACCCTGGCGGTCTACGACAACGCGGTCAAGGGCCTGAGCTGCAGCGCCGGGCTGCTGTTCTCGGTGTGCGCGTCCACCGACATCGCCTGGCACCGGCTGGATAACGGCGCGCCAGTGCGCCTCGTCGCCGGCGCGCACGAACGGATCGCCAACGCGTGCTGCGCCATTGGCGAAGGCCGCTTCGCCAGCGTCGGCCGCGACCGCAGCCTGCGCCTGTGGGACGGTGAACGCACCGAAGCCTATGCCAGCCCGCACCCGAACTCGGTCAAGTGCATGGCCGTGAACGATTCGCGCACGGCCGTGCTCACCGGTTGCTACGGCGGCACGCTGGCGCAGTTCAACCTGCTGGAGCGCCGCTGGACTTCGGTGCAAAGGCCGACGGCCGCCGGCATCTCTTCCATCACCTGGGACCACCAGGGTCGTCGCTTTCTCGCCGCGTCCTATGACGGCGGCATCTACCCCATCGCCGCATGAACACCCCCCCTGCGAACCCGGGCCCCAGGCTGCTGCTGGTGCCGGGCAGCCCGCGCCGCGAGTCGTACAACGCACGTCTGCTGGACGACTTCAGTCTGCGCCTGGACGGCCGCTGCCAGCTGGACCTGCTGTCCCCCGGGGAAGTCGATCTGCCGCTGTTCAACCAGGATCTGGAAGCAGACCCCGGGCTGCGGGCCCGGGTCGTGGCCCTGCACCGCCGGTTCAGCTGCTGCGACGGGCTGATCGTCGCCAGCCCCGAATACAACGGGCAGCTGCCGCCGTACCTGAAGAACCTGGTCGACTGGGTCTCGCGACTGGCCTACATCGCGCCAGAACACGGCAACGCCTTCGTCGACCGGCCGGTGCTGCTGTGCAGCGCCTCCAGCGGCAGCAGCGGCGGCGCGGTGGCCATTCCGCATGCCCGCGCGCTGTTCGGCTACGTCGGCTGCGTGGTCATCGGCGACACGGTGTGCATCCCGCACGCCGGCCAGGCCTGGAGCGGCGACGGCTTCGCCTTCCCGGACTGGCTGCACGCACAGATCGACGGCGCACTCGAACGGGTGCTGCGGCTGGCCGCTGGTTTCGCCACGTCCGTCCCTCGGGCTGCGAATCCTGAGTTCACATGACACTGAGGGCCCCCCATCCTGACTGGCACTGGCCCGACTTCGGGCCCGCTCTGTGTGGCACGCTGACCGACCGCGAGCGCCTGGGCCTGCCCGACCGCTATGTCAGCCCGCGCCTGGGTGCCGCGCTCAAGCAAGCCTTCGCTGCGCAACGTGGCCAGGACGTGGAAGCACTGCTGCGAACACTGGCGTCGCCGGCCGCCACGCTGGCGCAGCGCATCAGCAGCGGCAATCTGCTGGCATTGCTGGGCGATCCGCGGATTCGCACCTTGCAGCCCGCGATGGTGGATGTGCCCGGCGGCCGTGTGCTCATCGGCCTGGACAGCGATGAACTCGCCGCCGTGCTGGGCCGATTTGCCGGGCTGGGGCTGGACCGCTCGTGGATCGAGAAGGAGTGCCCGCGCCACAGCGTGAGCCTGGACGCGTTCAGGCTGGCCCGCTACCCCGTCACGAACAGTGAATACCGCGACTTCCTGCTCGACACAGGGCACCCGGAACTGCCCAGCAGCTGGGCCTTCCGGCAATTCCCGCAGACCCACGCGAACCACCCGGTCTACACCGTGAGCGCTGCGGCGGCCGATGCCTATGCCCGGTGGCTTGCGCTGCGCACGGGCCGCGGCTTTCGCCTGCCCACCGAGGCCGAATGGGAGTGGGCCGCGGCCGGGCCGCTGGCGCTGGAGTTTCCCTGGGGCGCCGTCTTCGACGCCGACCGGGCCAACACCGCCGAAACCGGGTTGTTCGACACCTCGCCGGTGGGCGCCTTCGTCGGCGGCGAGTCGGCCTTCGGCATTGCCGACCTGGCGGGCAACGTCGAGGAATACGTTGCCGGCGACTACGCCGCCTACCCGGGCGGTACGGCCATCGCCGACCACCTGGTGCAGATTCACGGCGAATACCGGGTGGCCCGCGGCGGCAGCTTCGCCCGCTTCCGCGACCTGGCGCGCACGCGCCGGCGCCACGGCCACAACCCCCGTTCGGCCACCTACGCGATGGGCTTTCGCGTGGCCGAGAGCCTTTGACCTGCTACCCGCGAAGCGAGCTTCACCATGACCCCTCCGCCGATCATCGAACGGCCCGGTGCCAACGGCACCGACCTCACCCAAGCGGCTTTGGCCGAGAGCCACTGCCCCACCTTGCGAGTCGAGGCGTCGGCAAACGACTTCGTGGCCCAGGCAAGCGTGTCGGTGGGCCCGGCAGTGGCGTCAGCGGCTGAGATGGCGGCTGCATCATGAGCCCCAAATCCGGTCGCCGGGCGCCCCTGGCGATCCGCTCCTTGCTCGACGCAGCCCAGACGACACCGCGCTGCGCCACGTCCGACACGGACGGCGTCGCGATTCGAAACGCTGTCTCGGTGCCCCTGCGCGACGGCCAACTTGCCTCGTTCGTCAGTTTCACCGGCCTCGCTCCCGGTGCTGAACACTTCGCCCTGCGTTTCGGGGACCTCGACGTCGACAGTGTTCCGCTTGTCCGCCTGCATTCCGAGTGCATCACCGGTGACGTCTTCGGCTCGCTGCGCTGCGACTGCGGCCAGCAATTGCAGCAGGCAGTCGACATGATGCAGTCCGCCGGCGGTGTCCTGCTTTACCTCCGACAGGAAGGGCGCGGCATCGGGCTGGCCGCCAAATTGGACGCCTATCGGCTGCAGGACACGGGACTGGATACCTTCGCAGCCAATCGGGCCCTTGATCTGCCTGAAGATGCGCGTGACTACGGTTGCGGCGCGGCCATGCTGAAGGCCATGAATGTCCGGCGCATCCGGCTGCTCTCCAACAATCCCGACAAGGCCGTCCAATTGGCTCGATGCGGCATTCAGGTCGTCGAGCGGCGGTCCACTGGCACCTATCTGACTGCCCACAACCGCGCATACCTGAAGGCCAAGGCTGAGATCTCGGGGCACAGCTTGGTCGGGTTGAACGAAAGCAGCGAAGCAGGCCGTCCAGCTGTTGCCGGCTGAAGCTGTCCGACAGCCTGGACGCGAGCCGCTACTTCGGCGTACCGGTCGCCAGCAGGCGGCGCAACTCGGCCAACTTGGACTTGAGGCGTCGTTCATTGACCGGTCCGGTGCGCAGCACGATCCGCTGACCGGCCGTCAATGAGTGCAAGGCCGGATCCGTGAATTCATAAAGGAGCCAGGGTCGCTGGGGTCGCACAGGGCCATTGACGGTGGGCGGGTGGACCTTGATCGGCCCGTTCACGTCCGGCGTGGCGGCGAGCTGGTCGAGGACCTCCACCACGCGGTCGTTGAAGTAGCGTTTCGGGAAGCCCAGCTCTTCGTAAGCGCGCTGGAAGAGCGGGTAGAGCTTCTTGTAGGCGACAACGAGCTGACGCAGGTCCACCGTCTCGATCAGAAGCACGAAGGGTGTGTAGCGCAGCCCGTTGTCGGCGCTGATCACTTCGGCATCTCCCAGCTGCTCGGTCATGAAGCGCCCATCGGTGGGCTTCACCGGCCACATGCGGGACGGCGCATGCGAACGACCGAGGTTGTCGACCGTGGCAACCACCCGCCTGGGAAAGTCGTCGAACTGGAACATGCCCAGCGCAGACTTTCTTCCGAACAGATCGGTCAGGACGGATTCGGTGTCGGTGGCGGCCGGCGGGCTGGCGCCGGACGCGGGCGAAGCGGGTGCCTCGATCGGGTGTCTGATGGCCGGCTCGGAGGGCACGACGGGCGACGGCGCCGTCGGCACGGGTGCCGGCGCTGGAGCCTGCACCGCGGCCACGCTCGCCGGCTTGTCGACATCGACGTGCTGCCAGTACCAGGCGCCTCCGGCGACGACCACCAACAACGGAATTCCGATGGCGGCGTATGCGAGCTTCTTCACCAGGAACCCCCTCCTTGCAGGCCATGCGCGGCGGCCAACGTCGTCCCGATCGCCCACAGCGCCTGCCGCCCGCTGCGCATTTGTACAAATGCAGCGAATAAAGTTTCGTACCCAAGAGGCTTCGCTGGTGCCATCGAATGCCGATCGACAGGTGATGCACGACCAGGCGTCATGCCCTCCTTGGAGCCGCTGGCGGGGCTCCGATCCCATCGGTCAGGGGCTGGGGGCAGGTCTCTCGGACTCGGTCTTCGGGGGCGGCAGGCGCCGCAACTGGATCTGTGCGAGTGTGGCGTACAGCGGCCTGGACAGGATCCTGGAAATGCCGCTGGCGATCAGCGCGCAGGCCATGAGGCTCAGCACCATTGCGTGGCCATCCACCATCTCCATCACGATGATGAAGGAGGTCAGCGGTGCCTGCGTCGCGGCGGCGAGGAAGCCCGCCATGCCCAGCGCGATCAGGGTGGCCGCATGCGGATACGACGTGAGCTGCGCCACGTCGTTGCCCAGTGCGGCACCGATCGCCAATGACGGCGCGAAGATGCCCGCCGGCACGCCCGTCCATGCCGTCAGCCAGGTCGCGATGAACTTGAAGAGCACATAGGCGGGCGAGACGTGCTCCTGGCCCTCCAGCATGGCCCGGGTGTAGGCGTATCCGCTGCCGAAGGTCGCCCCGTTGGTACTGACGCCGATGACGGCAACGGCCAGGGCGCAGGCCACGGCGAACAGCACCGGCCGCTTCGACCGCCAACGGCTGAGTCCGTCGGTAGAACTGCCGTTGAGCGACGCGATGAGGAGGCGTGCAAACAGCCCGCCCGCCACGCCACTGCCCAGCGCGACGAGCAACGCCGGCCACAACATGGTGATCCCGACCGCAGGGACGTGGAGCACACCGAAGTACGTGCCGTTCCCATAGATGGAGACCGCGACCAGGCCGGCCAGCACGATCCCGGAAATGATCAAGCCGCTGCTGCGCTGCTCGGGTGCACGCGACAGCTCCTCGATCGCGAACATCACGCCACCCAGCGGGGTGTTGAACGCAGCTGCGATCCCGGCTGCACCCCCGGCTACGAGCAGGCCGTGCTCCGTCACGGCCGAGTGCTTCGGCAACCATCGCTTGGCAGCGTGCATGACCCCGGCGGCGATCTGGACCGATGGACCTTCGCGCCCGAGCGAGAGCCCCGCCAGCAGACCCCAGGCGGTCAACACGATCTTGGCCAGTGTGAGCTTGATCGAGACAAAGAGACCTCGCGTGCTGCCATCCACGGAGGAATCGAGTGCCGCCATCACCTGCGGGATGCCGGAGCCCATGGCACCCGGGACGTACTGCCGCGTCAACCAGACGATGGCGCCGGTGCACAGCGGCGTCCACAGCAAGGGCGCCCACCACCAGGCCGAGCGCATCGAAAAGAATGTCTCCAGTGCACGTTCGGTCAGCCAGGTGAAGCCCACGACCGTCAGGCCCGCAGCGGCCGCCACGGTGATGACGATCGCCCGCGCCAGCCAGAGTCGCCAGTCCGAGAACTCGCGCCGAAAGGCCACGGCGATCCGCGGGTCGTGCTTCATCGGGTGGATGCGCCGGTCGGCTCGACGCCTGCCGCGAGCCGCTTCGGCGAGTTCTTCACTGCAGCACTCCTGTCATGGATCGATGGTCGAGAAAGCGACGGCTCAGGCCAGCTTGGAGCGGGCGCCCCCGAACCGTTCGGGCAGAGAGATCGGCAAGCACGCCACACGGGTGCTGCGCAGGCCACGTGCGTCTATCGATCGACCACGCGCAACCAGGTCAAGACCTTGATCGCAGGTGGCCTCATGGCCTCGGTGGAGCATGGGAGCGATCGACGCACGGCCTAACCCCGCGACCTGCCTGCAGGGAGCGCCGCCCGGTGGCGCGCGCCAACATCCCGTTGGGCCATCGGGCGCACCTGCTGCGCTCCTGCCGCGCCGCGGCTCGCGCCACTATTGCTTCGGATAGACCAGATCGGCGCGGCGGTTCTGCGCCCAGGCAGATTCGTTGTGACCCGTGGCTTTCGGACGCTCGCTGCCCCAGCTGACGGCCTCCATCTGGCCTGCCTTGACACCGTAGACCTTCAGCGCCTGCAGCACCGCTTGGGCGCGCTTCTGCCCGAGCGCGAGGTTGTATTCCGCGCTGCCACGCTCGTCGGCATTGCCTTCGATCTTGATCGACAGCGTCGGTTGCGAAGCGAGGTATTTGCCCTGGCGTTCGATCAGCCCTGAATATTCGCTCTTGATGGAGTAGACATCGAAGTCGAAGTAGACGCTGCGCTCCGTCGAGATCGGGTTCCTGGGGTCGAGGTAGGGTGGCAGCGACACCGTGGCGACGGTCGAGGACGGAGCGGGCTTCGCGGTGCCAGTGGACATGGTCGCGGGCGCGGGAGTCGGGGCAGCCGCAGTCACGGGGGCGGGCTTGCCGGGGGGCGGGGCCACAGGCGTGCTGCTGCATCCTGCGAGCATGGCGCCAGCCGCCACGATCAAGGCACCGAACTTGGACATCTGCATGTAGTTATCTCCAAAGGCTGTTGAAGAATGGATTCGGGGGAAGCACGACTCGTGCTCCGCAAAGGAAGGCACGCACTATAGTATCTCAAGAACATTTGTCCAGATATAGATGCGAAAGGGGCGATCTTCGTGCAGGAGTGGTCGTCCGCCAGCGAAAGACTCGCGACCCGCTGGATCGCTCCAAGGTGGGCGCCGCACGTCCTGCGAGGAGCTCTGCACACGGCCTGAGTGCCACCGTGTGGCCGTCACTTGCCCGTCGCGGAAGCGCCAGTGGCGGCGCGGCGTTGACGCATGGCATTACTGCCGGGCACGCTGACTCAACGCCTTGAATCCCGAGATCACATCCGAGAGCTCTTCGTCGATCTTGCTCTGCCGCAGCCGATGGAAACGGTCGTTCAGCACGCCGAGCATCTTGTCGATGTTCCTGTCGGCACGATCCATGGCTGCGAGGCGGCTCGCGGTCTCGCTGGCCAGTGACTCTGCGCTGGCGCGAAAGACCGATACGAAGACGTATTCGCGGATCAGGCCGCGCAAGGTCTCGCCGGGGTCACCCACGACTTCCGGCGGCAGCTGGGTCGGCCATGGGCGGCGGGCCAATGCGAGTCGCCACGCGTCGTCCAAAGGCAGCAATCGCTGGTCCACGGGAACGTAGGCCGAGCCGGTCGTGGGCTGGTTGTAGAAAAGGCGCAACTCGGATCGGGCAGCTGACTCTGCCGTGCCCGGCATGGTGTCGACCACCGTGACCAGTATCGCGGTCACCAGGCGCGTAATCGCTTGCACGGTGGCGGGTACGGCGAACGTGCCTCTGGCCGGTATCCCGCTGTCTGCCAAGCTGGCTCGCATCCGTTCGCCGACCGCCCAGACCTCTATGTTGCGGCCCTGCGTCGACAGGGCTTGGGCGGCGTACTCGGCGACCGTGTCATTGAATCGGCCGACCAGACCCTGGTCGGATCCGAAGACCACGGCGCGGATCGGCCGATCGGCTTGCGCCGGAAGGCGTAGTGTGGCCGTCGTGGAGCGTCGGCCTTGTCGAAGACAGGCCCCCAACCCCCATTCGACGGCTCGGGCGTAATCGCCCAGCGCCGCCACCGATGTCGCGTACTGACCCACACTGGCTGCGGCCTGGGCCTTCATGGCACGCACCACCGACCGCAGATCGGAGGCACTGTCGATCTTGCGCCGGAGACTGGCGGTGCTGTCTGCCATCGGGAACTGCTCAGCCGAGCTTCGGCGAAGAGGCCTGTTCTGCCGGAGCTGCAGTCTTGTCGGCGTCGTTTCCCGGCTTGGGCAGGAACGCGGAGATCGCACCCCGCGCGAGATCGATCATGGCTGCCCGGTCCTCAGCAGTCAGCTTGTCCGACTTCAGCAGACGTTGTCCGAGAGCGTCGGCCACATCTCGGCCAGCGGCGTCGGTCACTGCCTGTTCGGCGTCCGCCATGCGACCCTCCGATACCGGATCGAACAGACCGGCTGTCAGCGCGAGCACGATGGCCAGTTGTGCCAGCACCGGAACGGGGGACAATTCAGGCTGCTTCAGGCAGGCCCGAATGCGCAGGCCGTGTGTGATCGACGCCTGCGTCGGGTCATCCAGGTGGGCGCCGAAGCGCGCGAAGGTCTCGAGCTCCTCGAACTGCGCATAGGCCAGCTTGAGGTCGCCGGCCACGGCCCGGAAGGCCGCCAGTTGCGCCTTGCCGCCAACGCGCGAGACGGAGCGGCCGACGTCCACCGCCGGCAACACGCCCAATTGGAACAGCGTGGGCGACAGGTAGATCTGTCCATCGGTGATGGAGATCAGGTTGGTCGGGATGTAGGCCGAGATGTCTTGGGCCTCGGTCTCGATGATCGGCAAGGCGGTGAGCGACCCGCCGCCGAGCTTCTGGTTCAGATGGGTGGCCCGCTCCAGCAGGCGCGAATGGATGTAGAAGATGTCGCCGGGAAACGCTTCGCGACCCGGGGGCCGGCCCAGCAGCAGCGACAGCTCACGGTACGAACGCGCGTGTTGCGTCAGATCGTCGTAGACGATCAACACGTCGCGGCCCGCGGCCATGAAGAACTCTGCAATGCTCGTGGCCGCGTAGGGCGCGATGTAGGACAACCCCGGCGCACCGTCGCCATCGGCCACGACGACGACCGAGTAGTCCATGGCTCCCTGGGTTCGCAATACGGCCACGGCCTTCGCCACAGCCGAGGCGCGCTGGCCGATGGCGCAATACACGCACACGACGTCGCGCCCGCGCTGATTGACGATGGTATCGATGGCGATGGAGGTCTTGCCGGTCTGCCGGTCGCCCAGGATGAGTTCCCGCTGGCCGCGGCCGATCGGGATGAGCGCGTCGATGACCTTCAGGCCCGTCTGGAGCGGCACGGTCACTGGCGCACGGTCCTTGATCGCGGGTGCCGGCCGCTCGATCGGCATGCGCTGTTCGAAGTGATCGAGGGGCTGCCCGTCGAGCGGCCGGCCAAGCGGGTCGATGACCCGCCCCAGCAAGCCCTCGCCCACGGCAACATCCATCACCCGGCCCTCGCGGTGCACCTCGGCGCCAGCTTGCAGCAAGGCGTGGTCACCCAGCAGCACCACACCCACTTCGGTCTCGTCGACGTCGAAAGCCAGTCCCAGCAGGCCACCCGGGAATCGGATCATTTCGGCGTACGCAACTCCCGGCAGTCCCCCGACGTACGCCACGCCGGTCGCCACCGACAGCACCCTTCCTACCTCGCGTGCCAAGAGGCTTGGCGTCCAGGCCAGGCGTGCACGGTCCATGGCGGCGAATGCGTCGTCCAGGCCCTGCTGAAGGGTTTCCGGCGCTGGCGCCACGGTGCTCATGCCGGTGCAGAAACTGCGATTGGCTCGCCGGCAGGGCTGCCTGGCGCTGCCGGG
Source organism: uncultured beta proteobacterium (assembly GCA_903822435.1). Classification (GTDB taxonomy): domain Bacteria; phylum Pseudomonadota; class Gammaproteobacteria; order Burkholderiales; family Burkholderiaceae_C; genus Rubrivivax. The sequence goes on from CAIJPE010000318.1 coordinate 55,568, forward strand.
CCGGGCGCCGTCGCGGATGGGTGGGTATCCGGTGGGCTGGTCGCAGGCGCAGCAGGCACTGCAGCCGCGCGCGCTCGATCCCTCAGCACGTCGCCCACGCCTTGTTCGAGCGAATCGAGATAGTCACCCAGGCTCCAGGCGAGCCTCTGGCCCTGCGCGACAAGTTCGATGCCCGCCACCAGGGCAGGGTCGGTCGCGTAGTGCAGGTCGAGGTGGACGCCGAAGGTATCGGCGATCGCCTTGTGAATGGCCCGCCGTTGGGTGGTCGACAATTCGAAGGCGCTCCGAACGACGACCTCATCCTTGGTGGCATTGAGCGCCGTCGCAAGCGTGTCCCTTGCCGTGCCTTCGAGCCCTCGCATGCGAGCCATGAACAACTCGCAAGCGCTGGCCTCCAGGCTGACGCCCGCCAGGTCGGTGAGTGCCTTGCGCGCGATGGCAAACACCTCGGTCTGAGCGCGCTGGCGCACGGCCTGCACCAGAGCCTTCGCTTCGCTGGACAGGGATTCCTGGCGTTGGGCTGCCAGCGCGTCGGCAGCGTGGCGGGCGGCGTCCATCAGCCTCTGGCGTTCAGCGGCGGCCTCGTCGGTGGCCTTCTTCAGCAGCGCCGCATGCTGCTGCTCGAAGTCATCGTTCTTCTTCTGGAATTCGTCACGCTCATGCCGGGCCTCGGTCTTCTTGCGGCTGGCCGCGGCGAGTTCGCTCGCGATGCGCTTTTCTCGTGCATCGATGGCGTCCAGGATCGGCTTGTAAAGAAAGCGCTTCATCAACCACGCCAGGATGACGAAGTTCAGCGCCTGCGCCGCGACGGTGAACCAGTCGATCATCATGGCTACTTCCCGGCCACCTTGGCGGCTTGCGCGATCGCGGCGTTCCAGAAGGGGTTGGCGAAGATCAGGATCATCGACACCACGAAGCAGTAGATCGCGGTCGATTCGATCATCGCGAGGCCCACGAACAAGGTGCGCGTGATGGTGGCCGAGGCGTCGGGCTGCTGCGCCAGCGCCGTGAGCGCGGTTGCCACGGCGCGGCCCTCGGCCAAAGCGGGGCCCATGGTGCCGAAGCCGGTGGTGAGGCCGGCGATGACGATCGAGGCGATGGCGATGAGAGTCAGGCTGTCCATGGAGTGGGTCTCGGGAGAAGGGTGGGATTCAAGTGACCGGGGGCGGATCGGCGGCAGGCGCCGGTGTGGCGTCGGCGGGTTCCGCCTTCGGCTTCGGCGCAGGTTGTCGGACCCGCGTGGCTGCGGCGATGTACACCGCCGCCAGGATGCTGAAGATGTAGGCCTGGACCAAGCCGGTCAGCAGACCGAGCACCGTCATCACGACCGGGAAGACGAAGGGCGTGATGGTCAGCAGGATTGCCACGATCATCGCGCCGCTCATCATGTTGCCGAACAGGCGCACGGCCCAGGCCAGGGTGCGAGACATCTCGCTGATGAGATTGAAAGGCAGCATCACGAACGTCGGCTCGACGTAGGTCTTGAGGTAGCGGCCCAGGCCCTGTCCGGCAATGCCGAAGGCCGGCACCGCCACGAACACGCAGGCGGCAAGCGCTGCCGTGGTCGAGAGCGAACCTGTCGGCGGTTCGAAGCCCGGGATCACCGTGCACAGGCTGGAAGCGGCGATGAAGAAGAACAGCGTGCCCAGGAAGGGCAGGACCCTGCGCGGCTGCTGCAACCCGACTTCCTGGATCTGTGTCTGGATCGACGTGATCACGATCTCCAGCAGGCTCTGCCAGCGCGAGATGGTTCGTCCGTGCGAAAGCCTGCGTGTGACGAGCGCGGAGCCCAAGGTCAGGGCCAGCATCAGGAGCCATGTAAATGCGATGGTGGCATTGAGCTTCACGAAGCCGCTCTGCCAGAAGATCCATTCGTCCGGGCTAAGGCGCATGACGTGTCTTCACGGAGGTTTCGGGGGACGGCAGTCGAGTCGACCATGTCACGGCCCATCGTGCGAGCAACAGGCCCAGCAGGCACAGCAATAGGCGAGACCCATCGCCTCCGGCCACCAGATACAAGCCGCCCGTCACGGCGGCCATGCGCAGCAACGCACTGCCCAGCAGGGTCCGTGCAGGCCGCCGGAAGACGGCGGCCTGCCGGACCGTCCACCACAGTCCGCCGTAGAACAGCAGCCCCAGAACGAAGCCGGCCGCGATGGCCCACAGCGTGTCAACCATTGCCGTCACCGCTGTCTTCACGCATCGCACGATCTTCCTTGTCCACCCAGTGCCACGCATTCAGGCAGCCGAGCGTGAGACCGGTGACCAACAAGGCCAGCGTCCAGGAATGCGTGTCGGCATGACGGTGATCCAGCCACAGCCCGAGTGCCGCACCCAGCAGTGTGGGAACGACGACGGACCAGCCCACGAGGCCCATCATCCCCAGGCCAGACCAGACGCCCGGCGCGCCGTCGCGGCGCGCCTTGATCTTGCGCCTGGCCTGTCCGCCAATCTTGCTGGCCAGCCTGTCGGTGGGACGGAACTCGTCAGTCACGCTCCAACCCCGCAAAGCGACGCAGGAAGCCGCCCTCCAACCGAGCCATCACGGAGCGCAGGTCGTGTTCCTGAGCACCCTGTTGAATGAATTCACGCGCCACGGCATCGCGGAGTTGTCCGAGATCTGCGCCTGCGATGGCGCGCCGCGCCGAGACCCGCACATCAGCGCCTGCCTTGACCAGCACGCCTTCGTCCACGGCCAGGAAGACCTCGCCATGAGCCGCCGATTCATAGCTGAGGATGCCGGGGACCAACGCTGCCACGCAATCGAGCCGATGCGGCAACAAGCCGAACGAGCCTGCCCTGGTCTCGGCGACGATGCGCATCACATCGGGCTCATCGGCAAACACCTTGAATGGCAGCAGGATCCTAAGTCGCATCAGCGTGCGCCGATTTCGCAGGCCCCGGAGCATGCGGCGTCGCGGGCTTCGGGCCGGGCCCAGCGTCCGTCCCAGCGGTTGCCGGCTTGGGTGTTGACTTGACCTTGACCTCGGCAATCGCACCGATCATGTAGAGCGCGCTCTCGGGCTGGTTGTCGAATTCGTCTTGCAGGATCCGTTCGCATCCATCGAGCGAATCCTTCAGGGTAACGAGCTTGCCCTTCAGGCCGGTGAACTGCTCGGTGGTGAAGAACGGCTGCGTCAGGAAGCGCTCCAGGCGCCGCGCCCGGGCCACCACCTTGCGGTCCGGCGGTGAGAGCTGCTCAAGGCCCAGCATCGCAATGATGTCTTTCAGCTTTGCATACTGAGCCAAGGTCTGCCGAATCTCCTGCGCAAGCGCGTAATGGCGAGCACCGACGATGCCGGGCGTCGCCATCCTCGAGTTCGACTGCAGCGGGTCGATCGACGGATACAGCCCCTCGCTGGCCCGCTGCCGCGACAGCACGATCGACGCCGACAGGTGCGAAAAGGTGTGCACCGCGGCCGGATCGGTGAAGTCGTCGGCCGGCACGTACACCGCCTGGATCGATGTGATGGCGCCACTGTCGGTGTTGGCGATTCGCTCTTCGAGCCCCGCCAGCTCGGTGGCCATCGTCGGCTGGTAGCCCAGCCGCGACGGCATCTGGCCCATCAGGCTGGAGACCTCCATGCCGGCTTGGATGAAGCGGAAAATGTTGTCGACCAGCAGCAGCACGTCTCGGTGCTCGTCGTCGCGAAAGTACTCAGCCATCGTCAATGCCGCGTCGCCGACCCGGAAGCGCGCGCCGGGCGGCTCGTTCATCTGGGCAAAGATCATCACCATCTTGGCCAGCACGCCGGCGTCCTTCATCGCCGCGTGAAGTTCCGCGCCTTCGCGGCAGCGTTCGCCAATGCCGCAGAAGATGCTGACACCGTCCTGATGGTCGATCATGTTGTGGATCATCTCGGTCAGCAGCACCGTCTTGCCGACGCCCGCGCCACCGAAGAGTCCGGCCTTGCCGCCGCGTTCCAGGGGCGTCAGCACGTCGATGACCTTGATCCCGGTCTCGAAGACCTGCGAGGTCGTCGACCGCCGTGCCAACGCAGGGGGTGCGCGGTGTACCGACCGCCAGGCGACATCCACCAAAGGATCGCCGCCGTCGATGGTGTGCCCAAACACGTCGAACATGCGCGAGACGATGGCCTTGCCGCATGGCGCCTGCAGCGGGGCACCGGTGTCGGTCACGACCATGCCACGCGCCAGGCCCTCGGTGGTCGTCAACGCCACGCCCCGAACATGGCGCCTGTCTCGCTGGGTCAGGACTTCGACGACGATGGAGTTGTCCTCGCCAGCATGCAGCACCGAATGGATGGCCGGCAGGGGCCCGTCAAATCGAACGTCGACCACGCTGCCGCGAATCGAGGCGACAACCCCGTGGGTGCCCGATCGATCGGGGCTCTTCCTGTCGCCTTCGTTGTCGTACCTCATGGACAGACCGTCCTTGCTCACTGCAAGCATTGGGTTCGTTCGGCGCTCGGCTGTCGGTGCGCTGGCGAACCGAGCGCCGCCGTCAAAGGCTTGGTCGTCGGGCCCAGAGCTGCAGCAGACTGAGATGTCTGGTGACGAGGCCCGCACGGAGGCCGGGCCGACCATTTCCTGCTGGCCGGTGCGACCGGTGCGCCACACCGAGCCGGCCCATTGCGACGCTGCCGAGCCATCCACCCTGCGTTCGCTCACGCACAGACACGCCGGGTTCCGTGGCGCAAGGTGTTTCCCTGTCGAAGCCTTCGGCACGGGAGCACGAATGAACATAAAGTCCGGGCCGAACCTCTCACGAGCATGCGCCAAAGGCATAGCCATGGCCATTTGCCTGGGAGGGTACGGCACATGATGAGCAGCGGTGGCTGGTTTGGTGGTGGGATGGGTGGCTTTGGTGGGGTGTGGATTCCGATACTGCTGGTGATCATCGTGGGTCTGCTTGCATGGGTCGTGATGCAGAAGCGCAAATGAACGCGATGGCACGGGTTCGTGCCTTGTGCGTCGCGGCACGGAGAGGGCGCCAAGCATCGGGCCGGCTGACGTCCGAACGAGGCGCGGCCGCCTTTGGCACACCTGCCCAGAAGCCTGAGACGCCGTGAAGGACACGCGTTGATGGACGTACCCACCTCCGCCGGCCGTTGGCACGCCATCGCCTTCAACAGCGGGTCTTCGTCACTGAAGTTCGGCCTCTATGAATGGCGTACCGGGCACCCTGTTTGCAGGGTCAGTGGCGAGGCTCATGGAATCGGCGGGGCCCGCAGCGAATTCCGGGTCGCGGATGGCTCGGGCCGCGTCGTATGCCTCGACTCGGCACCGCTCCGCATGCCGCAGGACGTGGTCGTGCGATTCAGTGAATGGCTCGTCCAGACCGGCGCGCCCGCTCCACAGGCCATCGGACACCGGGTGGTGCATGGCGGCCCCATGCTGCGCCAGCACTGCCGCATCGACGAGGCCGTGCTGCAACAGTTGGACGCGGCCAAGCCGTTCGCGCCATTGCACACGCCGGCGGTGCTGTCGGTCATCCGCGGTGCGCAGGCAGTGTTTCCCGGGCTGCCTCAGGTGGCTTGTTTCGACACGGTCTTTCATGCCCTCATGCCGGCCGTGGCCAAGGTGCTGCCGCTGCCGGCTTCGCTGCGCGCACAAGGCATCCAGCGCTACGGCTTCCACGGGCTGTCGTGCGAGTCCATCGTGCAGCAACTGGGGCAAGCGGCCATTGGCAGGCCGCCGAATCGACTGTTGATTGCCCACCTGGGCAACGGCGCCAGCGTCAGCGCCGTGCGCGACGGGGTCTCGATCGACACCAGCATGGGCTTGACGCCCAGCGGCGGCCTGATCATGGGCACGCGCAGCGGCGATCTCGACCCTGGTGTGCTTGTCTATCTGGCACGCGAGCAAGGCTTCGACGCCAGGATGCTGGAAGACTTGGTCGACCACCGCAGCGGACTGATCGGCATCTCCGGCCTCGACGGCGACATGCGAACGCTGCATGCAGCAGCTGCCTCGAATGCGAACGCGGCACTGGCCGTCCACATGTTCTGCTACGCCGTGCGCAAGCAACTGGCTGCGATGTGGGTGGTGCTGGACGGTGTCGACGCGATCGTCTTCACCGGGGGCATCGGCGAGCACGACACCGCAGTGCGCGCCGAGGTCTGCGCGGGGCTGTCGTCACTGGGTGTGCGGCTGGATGAGGCGCGACATCGCGGGCTCGCCAACCCGGTCAGCAGCGAGGGCTCGACTTGCCAGGTCCTCGTGCTGCCTTCGCTGGAAGACGAGCAGATCGCCCGCCACACGCATGCACTGGTCGGCCATCATTGATTGCCGCATCAGAACCGCTCAGGACTGCGGCCCTGCGCTGGCCTTCGGCGCGCGCCGAAGCCGCAAGGCGTTTGTGATCACCGAGAGCGAGCTGAGGCTCATCGCCACCGCCGCGATCATCGGCGAGAGCAGCCAACCCGTGAACGGATACAGCACGCCCGCGGCCAGGGGCACGCCGAGCGCGTTGTAGACGAAGGCGAACGCAAGGTTCTGCTTCATGTTCGCGATCGTCTGCTCGGAGATCACCCGCGCCTGGGCGATGCCGCGCAGGTCGCCCTTCACGAGCGTGACCTGCGCGCTGTTCATGGCCACATCGGTGCCCGTGCCCATTGCCACGCCGACATCGGCCTTGGCCAGCGCCGGGGCGTCGTTGATGCCGTCACCGGCCATCGCCACGACGTGACCCTCGCGCTGCATCTTGTCCACCAGGGCCAGTTTGTCCGCGGGTTGCACGCCGCCATGCACTTCGTCAATGCCGAGGCGGGACGCAATCGCCTTCGCCGTGGTCATGCCATCTCCAGTGGCCATGATCACGCGCAGGCCGGACGCCTTGAGCGAGGCCAGCGCTGCGGGCGTGCTGGCCTTGATGGGGTCGGATACGACCAGCAGCCCGGCGACCTTGCCGTCGACGGCCAGGATCATCACGCTCGCGCCCTCGGCACGCAGCGCTTCGGCCTGCGTCTTCACGGCGTCGAGTCTCACGTTGGTCTGGTCCATCAGCGCCGTGTTGCCCAGGGCCAGGGCCTTGCCTTCCACCATGCCCTTGACGCCGATACCGGCGATCGAGTCGAAGCCTTCGGGCTTGTCGAGCACCAAACCCTTGTCTCGGGCCGCGGCCACGATCGCCGCGGCCAACGGATGCTCGCTGCCCTGGTCGAGGCTGGCGGCCAGGCGCAGCACCTCGTCATCGGCAAATCCCGACGCAGCCACCACGCGGTCGAAACGAGGGCGCCCTTCGGTCAGGGTGCCGGTCTTGTCGACGATCAGCGTGTCGACCTTGCGGAAGTTCTCGATCGCAGCCGCATCCCGGAACAGCACGCCCTCGGTCGCTGCGTTCCCGGTCGCGACCATGATCGACATCGGCGTGGCCAGGCCCAGCGCACAAGGGCAGGCGACGATGAGCACGGCCACGGCATTGACCAGGCCATAGACCCAGCTGGGCTGCGGCCCGAACAGGCCCCAGGCGAAGAACGCGAGCAACGAGGCCGTGACCACTCCCACGACGAAGTAGCCGGACACCTGGTCGGCCATGCGCTGCATCGGCGCCCGCGAGCGCTGCGCCTG
>CAIJPE010000319.1 GCA_903822435.1 uncultured beta proteobacterium
AGACGTAGCGAAGTGACTTGTGTTGCGCTCAACACGTGCGAGGTCAGGCTTTTTGTGCCGCCTAACGTAAAGTGGACTGCCCGAGCTTGGCGACCAACGTTGGCCCATATCGTAGCTCGGTTGGCCCATTTCCTGATAGATGGGACTGGTTGACCTGTCTCCACCCTCTTGTGGGGGCCCTCTGCGATGCTGCCGGTGGGGGATGGTGTCTGCGCAATGGGCTGCCTAAATTTCCGTGCATGCCAGCGTCCACATTCCTCCCGCCTCATCTACCGGAAGGCGCCGGCGAAGCGGCCTCTGAGTCCACGCCCGCGCCCACGCCCCCAGAGACCACCGCTCCAACAGATCCGCCACGGCTCCTGGACCGGGTTCGGCGCGAAATACGTGTTCGCCATTATTCGACGCGCACGGAGGCAAGTTATGTCGATTGGATAAGGCGATTCATTATTTTCCATGACCGCCGCCATCCTCGGGAACTGGGTCCATCCGAGGTGGCGGCATTTTTGACTCATCTGGCCGTCGACCGGAAGGTAGCCCCGTCCACCCAGGCACAGGCCAAGTCGGCCATCCTGTTTCTCTACAGGGTCGTGCTCAATCTGGCATTGCCCTGGCTGGACGAGGTGGTCGCTGCCAGCAGTCCGCGGCGGTTGCCCGTCGTCCTCACGGTGGCCGAGGTCCGCGCGGTCCTGGAGCAGATGAACGGCAGCGTCGGACTGGTCTGCGCACTCCTGTATGGAACCGGCATGCGCTTGCTCGAAGGGTTGCGCCTGCGCGTCAAGGATGTCGAGTTCGTCCGGCGCGAGATCGTGGTGCGCCACGGCAAGGGCGGCAAGGACCGTGTCACCGTGTTGCCAGAAAACCTGATCCTCCCTCTGCAGCAGCAGATCGCCCGGGCGCGCGCCCTGCATCAGCGGGACCTGGCCGAAGGCTACGGTGCGGTCTGGCTGCCAGGCGCGCTCGATGCAAAGTACCCGGGCACGCCCAGGCAGTGGGGTTGGCAGTGGGTCTTCCCAAGTGCGCTGCGATCGACGGACCCGCGCACCGGGTCCGTGCATCGGCACCACCTGAACGAGGCCTCCGTTCAGAAGGCGATGAGCCAGGCCGCCAAGCGCGTGGGCATGGTCAAGCCTTGCTCGCCCCACATCCTGCGCCACTCCTTTGCCACGCATTTGCTCCAGTCCGGCTACGACATTCGCACGGTCCAGGAACTGCTGGGCCACAGCGATGTTTCCACCACCATGATCTACACGCACGTGTTGAACAAGGGTGGGCGAGGGATACGGAGCCCCTTCGATCAGATGTAGAGGCGCCAGCGACGCCAAAAGACTGTATAAACGTACAGTCTGGCGTGGGTCCACAAGCCGAGCCAGCGGATCCGGCCCTGGCACTGTCCGAAGCGCCAGCGTTCGCACGCCGCCCCTACTGGCCCGCCAGGGCAGCCTCACCGTTTCCCGGTCCTTCCCGTGCTTCGCCGCATCCCCCCCCTTCCAGGCTACGCCGAGCTTCTCTGCCGCAGCAACTTCAGCTTCCTGAACGGGGCTTCGCACCCTGAGGAACTGGTCGCCCGGGCGCAAGCCCTGCGTTACGCGGCCGTGGCCATCACCGACGAGTGCTCGCTCTCGGGCGCCGTTCGCGCCCACGTCGAGGCCGAACGCCTGCGCATGCCGCTCATCATCGGCGCCCGGATGCACCTGCTGCCCGGCGCGGCTCCGCCCCCGTCCAAGGGCCCGCCGCCTGCCGCGCCGCGCCCGGGCGGACCGCATCTGGTGCTGCTGGCCATGTCCCGCCGCGGCTATGGCAACCTGGCCCAGTGGATCACCGTGGCCCGCCGCCGCGCGCCCAAGGGCCAGTACCAGGCCTGGATGTCCGATGTCGAGGGCAAGGTGCCTTCTGCGCCGTACCTGGCCGGGCTGCCCGACTGC